>JBLXCH010000052.1:0-22109 GCA_048265065.1 Motiliproteus sp.
TATCGCTCAAATGGCCGACTATGGTGTTGACTATGACGATGTTCTAGCAGAAATGATCAGTTTGTTACATCGTATAGCGGTAGGCCAAATGCTGCCTGCAACGGTCGATAATAGCTTAGGTGATCAAGAACAAATTCTGGCGTTAGCCAAAGGTATGAAGGCTGAAGATGTACAGCTGTTCTATCAAATAGCGATTAATGGTCGTAAGGATTTACCCCTGGTTCCTGTGCCGCGTGAAGGCTTAGAAATGACCATGCTGCGGATGCTCGCCTTCAAACCTGTCCTCCCCGGGGAACAGGTTTATCCAGTAAGCCAGAACGAGTCGGTTGCAGCGCAGGTAACTTCAGAGGCTGGAGCAACAGCTACGGCAGATTTAGTACCTGCGGCATCATCTCAGCAGGAAGAGTCAACTGCGGATGAGCATATTGCTACAACGAGCAGTGATGTCTCAGAGACAAACGTTGTTGAAGCGGCAGTCATTGAACCGCATAATCCTGGAGCCAACGCTTTCGAGCCATCATTTCAAGCAGAGGCTACTGACGTTAGTTTAGACGACAGTGAGCCTGCATATGCGGCGTATGCATCTACCGCCGAAGATTCTTCACCCCGTCGTTCGATAGCAAATGATCAACCTGCAGAGATTATCAACCCAATCGTTGATGTTGATGACCCACCGCCCTGGACGATGAATGATAGCCTTGGGGGTGAAGTCAAAGCACCACCGGTTGAGGTCGATACGTCAGTAACAATGGCTGAAACCAACGCCACTGATACTGAGCCGGAACCGCCCGCAAAAAAGCCTGAAGCCCCTGAAGAGGCTGATGCTTCAGGGGATGAGCCACCGGCATCGAGCATGGGCGCAGAAGTGGCAAAACCTGAAGCGGTTATCCCGTTAGAGGAACTTGATGCAGCGCACTGGATCACAGTGATAGATGCTATCGGAATTAGCGGAATGACGTATAATATTGCCGCTAATATGACGGTTGTAAACGTCTCTAATGGTTGTATTGGCTTTGTCATAGCTAAAGAACAGCAGCACCTTATGAATGACGTTCACCGTGAGCGAATCGAGAAGAGTGTTACTGGCTACTTTGGACAATCTGTTAGCATAGATATTCAGCCCGGTGTTGCCCAACACGAGACACCAGCAGCGTTCCAGCAGCGTCGACAACAAGAGCGTTTAGCTGCTGCGCACCAGGCTATTGATAGTGATGAAAACGTGCAGCAGCTAATTACACGTTTTGATGCCCAGATTGATCGGCAATCAGTAAAACCTTTATGAATTTATGATTGAGCAAGCGTTAAATAAGGAAGGTGTAAAGTGATGAAAGGCGGAATGGGTAACCTGATGAAGCAGGCCCAAGAGATGCAAGAAAAAATGCAGCGGGCTCAGCAAGAAATAGCTAATTTGGAAGTGACGGGTGAGTCAGGTGCTGGCTTAGTTAAAATCCGTATGAATGGTCGTCATGATGTAAAAAGTGTCGACATCGATACGAGCTTAATGCAAGAAGACAAAGAGATTCTTGAGGATTTGATCGCAGCGGCGGTTAACGATGCGGTGCGTAGAATTGAGTCAACCACGCAAGAACGAATGTCTGAAGTGACGGGTGGTATGGGTATGCCGCCTGGCTTTAAGATGCCGTTTTAGGCCATTCCCAGAAATGTCATTTAGTCCGCTTATCGATGAATTGGTGAATAGCTTACGCTGCCTGCCTGGCGTTGGAGCTAAAACCGCTCAACGTATGGCGTTGCATCTGTTAGAACGTGACCGTCCAGGCGCAGAGCAGTTAGCGCACTCAATTACCAAGGCGGTGGCTGAGGTAGGTCATTGTGATCGTTGTCGTACGTTAACTGAAGAGACGCTTTGTAAGCTTTGCCATAGCGAGCGCCGTGATAAAACGCAGCTCTGCGTTGTAGAAACGCCAGCCGATGTTATTGCAATAGAGCAGACTTCTAGTTATAGCGGTCTATACTTTGTCTTGCATGGGCATTTATCGCCCATTGATGGCTTGGGACCTGATGAAATAGGTTTACCTCAGCTGTTTGAATTGCTGAATCACGAAGCTATCAGCGAACTGGTTATAGCCACAAACCCAACAGTTGAAGGCGAAGCTACCGCTCATTATATCACCTCATATGCGAAGGCTTTGTCGATTAAAGTCAGCCGGATTGCGCATGGTGTTCCTCTGGGTGGCGAGTTGGAATATGTTGACGGTGGCACCTTGGCACACGCTTTTGCTGGGCGACGACAGCTTTAATTCACGGCACTAAAGAGGCTTTTATCATCAATAGTATCAACCGCCCACCAGCGCCTTTTGTTGCGTTGAATGACATCGCAAAAAAGTTTGTTTGGATCGACAGTGATGAGCAGCTAGCCCAGTATTGTGCTGAATGGATGAAACAACCCATTGTTGGCTTAGATACTGAGTTTCAGCGAACTGATACGTTTTATCCAATTGCTGGTTTGATCCAAGTGGGTATCAAAACAGACTGCTATCTTATTGACCCTTTAGCGATTACCGACTTCAGCCCTTTTGCTGCGCTTTTGCAATGTCCTAGCGTGTTAAAAGTGTTGCATGCGTGTACCGAAGATCTTGAGCTTTTTGCGCATTGCTACGGTGTTGTCCCGCAGCCATTGTTTGATACGCAGGTTGCCTGCGCGTTTATCGATTTAGGGCTGTCTATTGGTTATCAGCGCCTGTTGAAGCAGGAGTTTGATGTCGATATAGAGAAAGAAGAAACTCGCTCCGACTGGTTGCAGCGACCGCTGACTGAAGCGCAAAAAGAATATGCTGCATTAGATGTGGTTTACCTTGAGCAGCTGTATCATTGGATAGCAAAGCAGCTTAATGACAAAGGGCATTACGACTGGGTGATGGCTGAATGCGCCGCGCTTGCTGCTGTTCCTCAGCAACAAGAAGATTACCAGTTAAGTTATCTACAGCGTTTTAAACAATCATGGAAACTGAGGCCCCAGCAATTAGCTGTATTGCAGGCGTTAACGGCGTGGCGTGAAGAAGTTTCCCGTGAGCGTGATATGCCACGAAATTTCGTGTTGCATAACAATAGCATTATGTCGATGGCGCAGCGTCCCCCTAAAACAATGCATGAGTTGTCTAGCATTGATCGTATCAAGGGAAAAACGCTTAAAACTGATGGTCGAGCATTACTGGATATCGTTGCCGAGGCGTCAGAGCTGCCTTTGGCATCCTGCCCCGTTGCGCCGCCTCGACCTTTACCCGCAGATACGGCAAAACTAGTAAAAAAGCTGAAGGTTATCATCAATCAAAAAGCGGAATCTTTGGGAATTGCTCCTGAACTTTTAGTCCGTAAAAGAGATCTTGAACAGTTGGTAAGAAATGCGCGTAATGACCAATGGGAACTTACGGGTGAATTAGCCGGTTGGCGCGAGGCGGTTGTTGGCCAAACGCTTTTAGCAGCATTAAAAGATATGTTGGCGTCTTAATAAGTTAGCCAGACGTTGTGAGTCATCGAAAGAGAGAAGAGCATGAAACGTATTTGCGCGGTCTACAAAAGCCCTAAAAAAGATGAAATGTATCTTTACGTAGATAAGAAAGAAGGATTAGAGCGCGTGCCAGAGGTTTTGCTGGAACGTTTTGGTAAACCGATCGATGTGATGACCATGCTCATTACACCAGAGAAAAAGTTGGCGCGTGCTGAGGGCGCTAAGGTGCTAGAGGCGATTGAAGAGCAAGGCTTTTATCTACAGATGCCGCCAGCGAAAGAAGAGTATATGCTAGACCTGTACCGTACCCCGACAGAGTCGCGTTATTAAACCATGGTCTTTTGGCAGACGAAATCACTGGCGGAAATGACGCCGGTTGAATGGGAGTCCCTTTGTGATGGTTGTGGTAAGTGCTGTTTACATAAAATAGAAGATGAAGACACCGACGAGCTTTTCTATACGAGAATCGCTTGTCGTTTATTGGATACCGTCAGTTGCCAGTGTTCTGACTATCCAAACCGCCTCAAGAAAGTCCCCGATTGCTTAAAACTTAAACCTGAAGATGTTGCCGAATTTCATTGGTTGCCGGCCACCTGTGCCTATCGTTTGGTTGCAGAGGATAAGCCCTTGCCTGAATGGCATCATTTAATTACGGCAAGCTATGATAGTGTTCATGAAGCTAACGCTTCGGTGAAGTCGTGGGTTGTCTCAGAGAGTGATGTGACAACTGAAGAGGAGTGGTTCGATTTGGTGATAGAGACTGGTTTAGATCACCCTTAAGTCCCCCTTGAATTTCGCTTAAGCTCTTCTTGAGCGTTCCTAAGCCCGGTAACATTTCTCTAGTATCAGGCTATAGGTCGGTCTTGGGTGGCGCTTTTATCCTAACATCAGGTCTGGCTGAGTAATGAGATAAAAGGTTTAAAATGATGGCAAAAAAAAGGAGCGCATTGCGCTCCTTTTTTGTTCAGCTTAGAAAGCTAATACTAAGGTGTCTTAGTTGCTTTCCATCTGTTGCTTGATCAAATCACCGATAGTGGTAGGACCGTCTGTAGCTGCAGGCTGTTGCTTGTTGTTCTGTTGAACAGCCGCTTTTTCTTCAGCAACGTCTTTCGCTTTGATCGACAAGTTGATTGTGCGAGTCTTGCGGTCAGCGTTGGTGATTTTAGCTTCAACGTCGTCACCAACTTTCAGTGCGTCGCCAGCATTCTCAACACGCTCAACACTGATCTCAGACACTTTCAGTGTGCCTTCAACGCCTTCAGCTAGCTCGATAGTTGCAAACTTAGGTTCAACTGCAGTGACTTTACCAGTAACGATGGTGCCTTTCTGGTTAGCAGTAACGTAGTCGCTGAATGGGTCGTTATCTAGTTGCTTGATGCCCAAAGAAATGCGCTCTTTGTCTGCATCGATAGATAGGATAACCGCTTCCACTTCTTCGCCTTTCTTGAAGTTGCGTAGTGCCGCTTCGTTGTCAGCTTCCCAAGAAATGTCAGACATGTGAACCAAGCCGTCTAGCTCGCCTTCAAGGCCAACGAATACACCGAAATCAGTGATAGTCTTGATAGTACCAGTGACTTTGTCGCCAGTAGTGTACTTGTCCTGGAAGTTAACCCATGGATTACCAGTGCACTGCTTGATGCCTAGAGAAATACGACGACGCTCTTCGTCAACTTCAAGAACCATTACCTCAATCTCGTCGCCAACTTGTACGACTTTAGATGGGTGGATGTTCTTGTTAGTCCAAGACATTTCAGAAACGTGAACAAGACCTTCAACACCGTCTTCCAATGATGCAAAGCAACCGTAATCAGTAAGGTTAGTAACCTTAGCTTTGATTTTGCCGTTTGCTGGGTAACGTTGCTTGATGTCAGCCCATGGGTCTTCCTGAAGCTGCTTAAGACCAAGAGATAGACGACCGCTTTCATCGTCAAACTTGATAACTTTAACAGTGATTTCATCACCAGGGTTTAGCATGTCGCTCGGGTGAGAGATACGCTTCCACGCCATGTCAGTAATGTGTAGAAGGCCGTCAACACCACCAAGATCAACGAATGCACCGTAGTTAGTAAGGTTCTTAACGAAGCCTTTAACTTCCATGCCTTCTTGGATAGTAGATAACAACTCATCACGCTGCGCGCTGTTTGCTTCTTGAAGAACTGCACGACGAGAAACAACGATGTTGTTACGCTTCTGGTCGAGTTTAATCAGTTTGAATTCAAGCTCTTTGCCTTCCAAGTGATCAACGTCGCGTACTGGGCGAACGTCAACAAGAGAACCAGGTAGGAAGCCTTGAATATTGTTGATAGCAACAGTGAAGCCACCTTTAACCTTACCGTTAATAACACCGGTAACTGTGTCTTCTGCATCAAATGCTTTCTGAAGGTCGTTCCACGTTTCAGCACGTTTTGCTTTTTCACGTGAAAGCTTAGTTTCACCGAAACCATCTTCTACGGCTTCAAGTGCTACACAAACTTCATCACCGATCGCGATTTCTAGTTCAGATGTCGCGTTGATGAATTGCTTACGATCGATGATCGCTTCAGATTTTAAACCAGCATTTACAGTAACCCAGTCATCGTCGATATCGATAACAGTACCGGTTACCAGTGAACCTGGCTTCATGTCGATGTCTTTTAGGGATTCTTCAAAAAGATCAGCAAAGCTTTCGCTCATGTTTAGTCCTACGGGTCTGAGAAGAGTTTCTCTTTCCCTGTTTCAGTCCTGAATTGTCAGCTCATTCAGGTCGGTTAGTTAATTCTCTTACGGCAGCAAGCTGACTTAAGTTGCCGTAGTGAGATAAAAATGAGTGCGAATTATACAGCAACTTTTATCAAATCTACACTTTTTTGGAGGGATTAAGGCGCGTATCTGCAGTTTTAGCGCAGATCAGCCCTAAAGTAAGGAAGCACTTGCTGGTTTAGGCGGTTAATGCAGGGGTCGTTGATGGTTTCTATATCTTCAAGCAAGGACGGTGCGAGCAAGGATTTGTCGTTATTTTTGAAATATTGAAGCATTTTCGCTTTTTCTTGGCGACTGTTAGCAACCAGCTCGATATCTTGCGCAAAACAGAATGCGTAGCCCGGTAGGTACTCGCTGAGAAGTTTGTCGCGATCTTCATCGGTGATATTTAGATGGAAACGACGCACTAGGTGCAGATAGACGTTGGCTGATTGTTCGATCATCACGTCACGTTGGAAATCAGTGAACTGCACAGCTTCTTCAGAGGCTTCTAAGTAATCGGACATGTTTTTGATAGCAAAGCTGCGCTCCTCATCCATTAATCGAGGGGAGTAGCGTTCGTTGTTTTCTTTATAATTATTGAGTAATGCTATCTGACTTTCTAGGTCTTTGATCTTTTCATTAGCCACTGTGAGCTCGTTGATGAGCTTATTTTTTTCATCACTCAACGAGATGATGATTTTATCAGTGGTCGATATTTTTTTAACACCAAGCGTTGGCTCCAATGCCGTTTGCCCAGACTCTTCGCCATAGGAGGGGCCGCTTGGTGTAACAACGCTACCGAAGCCCTCTAGACTAGACATGTTTTCTTTGTGCGTTTTGTTAATGGCGATAACCAAAAAATAACCGCCGACGCCAACAACAATGAGTGCAATAACTCCAATGATAGCGACGACGAATTTAGGCATGGATAACTAAGCTCTCGGTTAGATTTTTTAATCAGTGGTCTTAATCAGTCGAATTAATCAACCGCGGTTAATGACGTTGTCATTGGGCGGGATAATTGAATCAGATCCAATAAAATTTCGCCGCTTTCTCTGAGTAAAACATCATCCTTAGGATCTAAGTCATCGGCATCATTAGCTTCAGCTTGAAGGTCTGTGATCGATTCCAATGGTGATTGATTCCGAGCAACACGCAAACGGTTGCTGATATCCAGCTGCCACTTTTCCTCTTCCTCGCGTAGTTGTTTTAGCTTTTCTTCATTCAGCGGTAGTGTTTTTTCTTTAGCTCGTTGGCGTTGGTAGTCAATTTGTTCGAGGATGAGTGCGTAATCTGTCGCATCCTTTATACGAACATTATGAGCTTGCGTTAACGTCGGTACGGCGGCGTGAATTTCTGGATAAATAATATGAGGTAGAGCTTTTACCGCGTCCCAAGGCATGGCGTCGTCAGTGTGTTTTTCGCCAATTTCACCAGCATCATAAATTGATGGAAGTTCAATATCTGGTTCAACCCCTTTAAGTTGTGTGCTCGCGCCGTTGACGCGATAAAACTTGGCACGGGTGAGTTTGATTTGTCCTGCATTCAGTGGATGCAACACTTGCACCGTACCTTTACCAAAGGTTGAACTGCCAACTACGATGCCGCGATTATAGTCTTGGATTGCGCCAGCAAAAATTTCAGATGCAGAGGCACTTAAACGATTAACAACTACGGCTAGTGGTATATCAAAATACTTAGGGTCTTGATCGAATTTGACTTGGATTTGGTCCCAAGAATCTTTGATTTGTACAACAGGGCCTTGAGGAATGAATAGTCCCGCTAGGTTGATGGCTTCTCTTAGCGAGCCGCCACCGTTGTTGCGTAGGTCAATGACCAACCCTTCTACGCCGTCTGCGAGAAGCTCGTTGATCAGTTTTTCTACATCCCGAGTCGTACTGCGGTAGTTGGGATCGCCTCGTCGTGCTGCGTCAAAATCTTCGTAGAATGTCGGTAGGCTGATGAGTCCTAGCTTATGTGGTTTTCCGTTGCGTTCTAGCTCAATAACTTTTTTCTGTGCAGCCTGTTCTTCCAATTTAATGGTGTTGCGGACCAGGACGACTTCTTTAGTGCTGTTATTTTCACTTCCCGCAGGAATAATTTGTAAACGAACTGTGCTGCCTTTGGGGCCGCGTATCAAACCAACAACCTCGTCTAATCGCCAACCGACCACATCAACCATTTCGCCATCATCGCCTTGTGCTACACCAACGATTAAATCTGATGGGTTCAGTTTGCCTGACTTTTCCGCAGGACCTGCAGGAATTAAACGAGTGATCTTGGTGTTTTCGTACTCAGCTTGCAAAACAGCACCAATTCCTTCGAGTGACAGGCGCATGTCGATATCAAAGTTTTCAGACTTTCTCGGTGAAAAGTATTGGGTGTGAGGACCGTATAATGACGTTAACGCATTCGCATACATTTGAAACACGTCGGTACTATTAACTTGCTTAAGGCGTGTAAGTTGGCTTTTGTAGCGTTTGGTTAATATTTCGTTGGCTTCTTCTAACGTCTTACCCGAAAGCTTGAAACTAATGGCTGCGTTGAGTAGACGTTTGCGCCATAGCTGATCAAGTTCAGTGGCGGTCTTCGCCCAAGGCGCCTCGCTGCGGTCGGTTTGCAAGGTGTCGTTGCTAGAAAAGTCGTAACGCTCTAGTCCTTTTTCTAACTCAGATAATAAAAATAAAATGCGATCTTGGCTGCGGACTTGATATCGATTGTAGACATCGTAGGCGAAGTTGAGATCAAGATTTTTTAAATCATCATCAAGTTGTTGGCGCTTGGATGCAAAGTCTTCAATGTCTGATGCTAAGAAGTACAGTCGATTGTTATCTAAACGCTGGAAATAACGGTCGAATAACTTTGATGAGAACTCATTATCAATATCTATCTTTAAGAAGTGCCCTAAGCGCAAGGATTTGTAGATATTGTTGAGCGTCTTTGTATGCTCGGGTTCAGGTGAGAGTTTTTCCTGAGTGGCAAATGTCGGTACACCTTGATGTGACGCGACTACCGCAGACACAGGGGTGGATGAAAAAACAAGCAGCGCAGCAAGCAAACTGGCACAAATAGGTTGGATTGTCTGCTTGGCGTTTAAGGAAAGTTTATCTGTCAACAATGTCATATATGTCTACGTTTTCTTTGTGGATTTATTTTTAGTATGACTGACCTCGGTAATGATGGTTCCTTAGCCGAGGGTTTACTTTTCGCCGACTTGTCGGCAACTGATCACAGTATAGCTGCATCTGAACACAACTCACGTTATCATCAGAGGCTTAATAGTTTGCTGCTTCAGATCAGGAGTTCGTTTTGCGATTACAAATGCCGCCGCCTATGTGGGCTCGTTATTGGTTGGTTTTTTTGCTGGGCTTTATTATGAGTGGGTGCACCATGGATGTCGATGGGCGTGTGGAGGAACTACGTCAGCAGTCAGAAATGAACATTGTGAAAGGTCAGAATTTTCTAGCAGAAAATAAACAGCAAACAGGCGTCAAAGAGACGGCTTCTGGTTTGCAGTACAAGATCATTAAGGCCGGTGAAGGTGTTTCGCCAAAAGCCTCCGATACAGTGCGTGTTCATTATCGTGGCCGGTTAATTAATGGAACTGAATTTGACAGTTCATACAGTCGAGGTAAACCTGCTGAGTTCCCGGTAAACCGCCTTATCCCTGGGTGGACTGAAGCGTTACAGCTAATGAAGCCCGGTTCACATTGGGAAATCTATGTGCCGGAAAATCTCGCCTACGGCAAGCGTAGCCCCTCTCGTGATATTCCACCAAGCTCGTTATTGATCTTTGAAATGGAACTACTGAACGTATTGTAAACTCGCACAGAAGCGTATTCGTTTGAGACTATTGGTTTACCCCTATGACAGCACAACAATTTAATCAGCAATTAATTCGTTTTATTGATGCTTCTCCAACGCCGTTTCACGCCGTAGATGCCATGAAAGAAGCGTTGCTTGCTGATGGCTATTCTGAATTAAAAGAGACAGATAGCTGGTCAATTGAGCAAGGTGGAAGGTACTTTGTAACGCGTAATGGTTCTAGTGTTATTGCATTTTCTTTCGACGATCTATCAACGTTAGTCGAAAGGGGCTTTCATATGGTGGGCGCTCATACCGACAGCCCTTGCTTGAAAGTAAAGCCAAGCCCTGAGATTACCAAGAAAGGTTATCAACAATTAGGTGTTGAAGTGTATGGAGGGGCCTTGCTGAACCCTTGGTTTGACCGTGATTTGTCGTTGGCTGGACGGGTCAGTTTCCGAGCAACGGACGGGAAACTGACCAGTCAGTTGGTCGACTTTATAAAGCCCATGGCGACCATTCCGAGCTTAGCAATCCATTTGGACCGTGAAGCAAATAACAGCCGAAGCGTGAATCCTCAGTTGCATTTGCCAGTGATTTTTGGGCAAGGTGAGGCATTTAGTTTTCGTGACATGCTCAAAGCATTATTAGAAGAGAAGGGCGCTGATGTCGATGCCGTCTTAGATTATGAAATGCTATTTTATGACACTCAGGGCGCTAGCGTCATCGGCTTGAATGATGAGTTTATTGCTGCTGCTCGCTTGGATAATTTATTAAGTAGTTATGTCGGCTTACAAGCGTTATTAGCGGGAAATAATGGTCAACCATCGCTGCTGGTATGTAATGATCATGAAGAAGTCGGCAGTTTATCGGCCGCAGGTGCTGATGGCCCATTCTTAGAAACAGTACTTGAGCGGCTGCTGCCTAATATTAATGATCGGGCGCGTGTCTTAGCAAAATCACAGATGATCTCTGCAGACAACGCTCACGGTGTTCATCCAAATCATGCGGATAAACATGATAATAATCATGGCCCATTATTGAATGCGGGGCCGGTGATTAAAGTGAACGCAAATCAGCGTTATGCAACGAACAGTGAAACCAGCGCTTTGTTTCGAGATATTGCCGATAAAGCGGATGTTCCAGTGCAAGTCTTTACGGTGCGCACGGATATGGCGTGCGGAAGCACAATCGGCCCTATTACGGCGGGTAAAATTGGGGTTAGTACCTTAGATGTTGGAGTGCCTACTTTTGGTATGCACTCAATACGTGAGCTTGCTGGCTCAAAAGATGCTTATTCTCTGTATAAAATACTGAGCCGTTTTTTCAGTTGATGACTCGTTATCAAGCTTTTAAAAAAACGACTTAGCTCATGTGCTGGTACCAATACTGAAGCATGATTAAAACGAGTACGTAGGCAACAATGCAAGAAGGGAATATCTTGTTGGCGCTAGGATGGTCTCTTTCTACTAACTTCGCGCCTATGGTGATGGCCCAAGAGCAAATGGCCAGCATAATAACAATAACGACCCCGTCGATGTTGAGCTTGAATTGAGTTGCCGCTCCCGTCCAGTTCATGGCGAGTAACCCAAGACAAAACCATAACGATATGGCGCCGAAATACTTGCTAAGTTTTATTTTCACCGTGACTCCTTTGTTGGCGGAAGGGTTAATGCTCTTTAAGCACTCGCCCATTGTCGACGCCCGCGTGAATTTTTCCGCGTAGGTTTGATAGGTAGAGCGACACACAAAGAAAAAGCGCGAACAAGTCGCGCATAATAGCATTACAAAGGGGAGTGAACGAGCCTGTGCTGATTAGCATGCAGGCTCATTAGAGTCTTGCTATTGAAGTATCACTATTGGATTGTTGCTCGCAACATCCATGCTGTTTTCTCGTGAATTCGCATGCGATCCGATACCAGCGCAGCTGAAGACTCATCATTTGCTTCTTGGGCGATGGTAAGTACTTTGCGGCATGTTTTGACGACATGCTCGTGAGCTTTAGTCAATATCGCAACCATCTCTTTAGCTTCAGGAATGTCTTCCACTTCTTCAATGGAGCTGAGTTTTGCTAATTGTTTGTATGTTCCTGGAGCGTAAACGCCGAGAGTTCGGATACGCTCGGCAATTTCATCAACTGCTGTTGCTAGCTCTGTGTAGTGTTCTTCAAACATCAGGTGCAATTCACGGAACTGGGGTCCAGTGACATTCCAGTGGAAGTTGTGCGTCTGAAGATACAACGTGTATGAATCGGCAAGTAGGTGTTTTAAACCAGATGCAATTTCATCTCTGTCTTGTTCAGTAATACCAATATCGATTTTGCTCATAGTTTGGCCTCCATGATTAACGTGGCAACAATATTTTGTTGAAGTAACGATAACAATTAGGTTGCAGAAAGCCCAATTGATTCAATAAATACCTTCGATAGATAAAATTATTGATCTTATTGATTTATACGGAGAATTTCTAAAGCCGGATCACTGAGTATTGGAAATGCATTCGAGTACTTTGCTAAAAGCATCTAGATGATCTTGCGTGTTGCTGTCATCGCCCAAATGACTAATCAACTGACCTCCACTTTTTTCGATAGCGCCAACTAGCATTAAATTGTCTGCCATCTCAAATGATTCAACCTGTAAGCCATTACTGTCCCAACCATTTTTATGACTAATGCGACCTGCATAGTGTTCAGGGTTGAGTGTGTAAGCATAAATAGGCTTTTTTAGGGCAGTTAAATAACCCATTTCAAATGCGGTACCTTGGTCCATCCCTGGGCCGCGAAAAGGTGTCATGTTGGCGATGATAAAATCGCTCTCCTTCATCAACTCAATATTGGCATCATAGATTGCTAGCCCTTGCTGATAAGCGGTTAGGCCATCAAGGTTGAGCGTGTTATCCAAAGGGAAAAGCCCGATAAAGCCTTGCTCGGTACATAGTGTTTGTTTGGCTTTGCCGATTTCGATGGCATCGCGTCTAAAAACATCGGGGCCGGCGAGGTAAATGGTTTGACTCATGTTGATAAACTCTGTGGTTTATTGTTGCTCATTTGCGTCGCGAGTGTGTTCACGCTCTTTATTTAATAGGGCCTGTTTCCGATCAAGTCCCCAGCGGTAGCCACCAAGATTTCCGTCACCTCTCAGTACTCGATGACAAGGTACCAACAAGGCAATTCTATTTTTTCCGCAAGCGCTACCAATGGCTCGCGCGGCCTTCGGGCGGTTAATTTTTTGCGCCAGTTGTTGGTAGGACATGCGTGTGCCTTTGGGTAATTGTGTAAGAAACTCCCATACTTGGATTTGTAAAACTGTACCACGTAGGTCAAGGGGAATATGTGGCAGAGGCGTGTTCTTCTCAAGGTGTTGGTTAAGCGCGTCAATCCAGCGTTCGAGTTCTGGTTTATTGGTTGCAGCGTAATGGGAAAATAGGGCGTTAGGAAACTCTGTTTTCAAGTGCTCAAGTATGGCAGCTTCTGACTCGCCAAATTCGGCGAAACAAACCCCTTTGTCTGTAGCGGCCATCCCGAGTAGGCCTACGCTAGTCTGGCCAAACCCGTAACTGATAGATTCTTGCGTTCCGCCTGATTGATAGCTTTTTGGGTTTAGGCCAAGGCTATGTCGGGTTTTGCCGTGGATGCGACTGAGTGAGTTAAAGCCGGCCTCGTAAGCTGCGTCGGTAATGGATGCGCCGGCTTTCATCGAAGACTTAAACCGTTCTCGACGCAATGCATCTTGGAAAGCTTTAGGAGTAACACCGTACGTAGCCTGGAAGCAGCGTCTTAATTGAGAGGGAGTAGTTTCAAAATGATCGGCCAGTGCCGCTAACGTCAAGGTTTCTTCTGCATGTTGCTGAATGTATCCGGCAATTTTCTCTGCTGAGAAGAGGCCTTTGTGAACGCGTTCATTAATTTTATTTTCAGCCATTATGTGTCTGCTAGGCGCGGTTTTTTAGGTCTGGTGTTTCACCTTAACGTAAATAAATTATAGGTAATATCCGTTTTTTACAGATCATTGAGTTGAAGGTCGTAGGGTTCTAGATAGCATGTATAAAGAGGGAGTGCTAAAACGAAAACTGCCCCTAGTTAGGAGCAGTCTTGAGGTAATGATTGCTGAGTTGTTTATAACTTGGTGTGTAAACCACATTCGCGGCCAAACTCGGCCTTTGTTGGGTCAAAGTATTTCATTTCATTTGGTAGGTCGTTGGCGTCGATATAGCTTTGCATATCCGCTTCAGTCCACTCTAATAAGGGCGCTACTTTGATCACCCCATTAGGGCCAATACTAACGATGTCCATGTCTTGGCGGAAAGCTGTTTGATCTTTACGAACTGCAGTAATCCATACGTCTGGCTTAAGTGTGGCTAAGCCGCGCTTAAAAGGCTCTAGTTTGAAAATCTCGGTGAACTTTGAGTGGGCTTCTTCTTCGTCAACCTGAGGAATGCCGCCGTGAGCAACATTGTAATACTCTGCTGTCATGGCTGGCGTGAATACTTGCATATTCAGTCCTAGCTTTTCGATGGTGGCTGTCGCAAATTTATAGGTTGGACGAAGCGCATAGCCGGAATCGACCCAAAGCACTTCAGTGTCAGGTTTAATGTCGGTGGTCATCTTCAATACAACCGATTCATAAGGGCTGAAGTTTGTAGTGACAATAGCTTTACCTGGCAAAGAAAGGGCCCATTGAATAATTTCTTCTGGGCTTTTACCTTTTAGTTGTTCGTTTGTTGCTTGCAGATCGATGTTCACGACTGGCTCCCACACTGAAACTGATGTCTATCTTGTTAGGTCTATCTTGTTAGGTCTATCTTGTCTTGGGTCTATCTTGGTAAATGGGGACGGTTTAAAAAAAACCAAGGATAGTTAGAGACCAAGGCTCGGTGCTTTGGTTCACTGTAGTGAGAATCAATGGTTACAGCGTCCTAAGAGAAATAGCCTTTGGGACGTTTTTTACGAAATTGAATGATCTGAATGAGCAGTACAATGATAAACAGTATCAGCGTTTGTTGCGGTAGAGATAAACCAAACAGCTGCCATTGAATCTCGGCACATTCACCAGAACCTGAAAGAATCATGCCCAAGGCGTCTTTTAAGGGGAAGGCTTCAAGCATATATTCTAAGCCTGGCCCGCACTCTGGTACTTGATCTTTAGGTAGTGATTGTAGCCAGATGTGACGGAGTGTGACACCAACACCAGCGAGGGAAAAGATCATCCCTAAAAAACTGTAGAGGCGTTGCCCAAACTGCCCAGGGTTGTGCAAAAAGGCGAGCGTAAAAAACACCGTTGCCCCAAGCACTGCGATACGTGCAGCTTGGCAGAGTGGGCAAGGGTCTAGTTCGAGCTCACCCTGTAGGTAAATGACTGCAAAGGCTAAAGAGCCGACACAAAGAAATATGCCTAACAAATTTAACAGGCGATAGGTTGGCGCGTTAGTAGTTTCAGCCAGTGAACTCAAAAGCGATATCCCCGATAGTCAAAGCCCTCAAACTGGGGCGTACCTTCGTTACCTGTCTTAAACTGCTTAAGTCTATCGCTAAAATAGCTTTAGGTACTGATTCTCAAACAGTTTTCTAGTCAGATTATAATAACGAAGTTTATTTTTTTTGCCAGCTTCCTTGACCGGTTGATACGTAATGTCCTTTTTCCGCTCGTTCTATGAGTCTTTTACCAACACTTTGTTCCATGATCATTAAGCTCACGCCAGCTTCTTTGGCTTTTTTTTGATAAGCGGCTTTGCGCTTCTTGTTGATTGAATCAATCAGATTGGTCACGTCGCTTGATGGATTGGTTGTAACGTGGCCGAGATAGCCAGAGGTTAATTCACCGACAAGACCTTGGTCTTTCGCCGCATCTAGACTAAGTGCCCACGCGCTTATTGGCGAAATAAGTAAGCCTACTAGTGTGATAAAACTTAGCTTTTTAAAAAATCCACGAGTCATTGTTGTAATCATATCCAGTGTCCTTATAGCGATAGTTTAGTTAGAAAAGTTCGCTGTTTTCGTCAAAGAGTTCATCGATTTCACGGTTCACTTTGACTTGGATTTCATGCTCAATTTTGACGTTTAAGTTTATCGTAATAGGTTCTTGCGGTACGGCGACCTCAACTCGTGGCGTGCACCCACTGATGAGCAGGGCGCAGAGACCAAAAGCGGTAACGGCGGTAAGCCGGTTTACCCATGAATAACGCACGGTGGCGTTGCTAGGTTTTATCATTATTTCATCCTCTGGCGAATCTTTTTGTCGATGCCGTTGCTGAGGTTATCGGAAAACTGCAACGCTTGAAGCAATTTCAACAGATTTTGTTCGATTCGAATATTAAAGTCGATAGGCTGGCCATTTTGCCAATTAGGATTATGGCCTTTGAGTGCCGTGTCCAGCCATAACGTACCATCTGCTTGGTAATGAACTTCCGCGCTCAGGTGATTGTAGTGAAAATTATCCATAGCGTTTAACGCAATCGCCATTCCCGGGTTTCGTGCTAATTGGATAGCGTTGGGTGGCTTGTAGGCTAGCAGCCCACCTTGTTCGTTCGCAGCAATATAACCGAAATCCACAGCGGGTTGGCCTTCATTAATGACAAGGGGGATGTGTCCGAATAAGTGACCAGTTGCGGTGATATTCTGATCTGTTTGTAGTTTTACGAGCTGAGAGAGTTCCAGGTTCTCGATATCTACATTGATGGCTGTGTTCATCGATTTAAGCGCTACATTAAAAGGTTGAGCGTTGACTGTACCGCCTAGAGTCTTAACCGAAGCTTTACCAACGTTAAGAGAGTGGGTCTGTGGTTGGTACACCGTGTCGATAATCAAATCAGTAAAATTGATCGGGCCAGTAATAGCTTCGCTGCTCAGTTGCAGGGATGATTGCTGCAGCCCTTGGTTGGTCATCGAAGCGCTTGCTGATGCGTTGGTTTGGTTGAAAAACCAATTGTTGAAATGCCCCTCGGCGGCGTTTATTTTTGCCACTAGGTCGACGCTCCACTGTGAATGCTCTGCCGCGGAAGCCAGCTTAAAATTACCGTCTGCAAACATGCTGCCTGCGGTCAGTGCGATGTCTTGCTGATCGGTGTAATTCTTGAATATAGGTGTTGCTACTAGGTGGCCCAAGGGTGTTGATGGCATTGTGAAGGAACCGCCACCGCGCCGTTGATCAAGTTGATAGTTGAGTGTAGACGTTAGCGTTATCGGTTTAGAACTTGAGGCAGGCCACTGTAATGCAGGCCGTAATGCTAATGTTGGGTAACTTAGCGTAAAAGGGGTATCGATATTGATACTGCCGATTTGACTATGCGGGCTACGCAATTTGTTGAGGTTTGTGTTAAGTCGTCCGCTGAGCTTTTGACTTAATTGGTTATTATCAGCAATGCTGAGTACACCGTTGATTGAACCGGCAGAAAAGTCTAAAACCTGATTGCTACCGGCGGCTAAACTGAGTTCCATTGGGCTAAGCTGCCAGCGTCGAGTCAGAAACTCTGCCTGTAAATCCATGGGTTTGACGATGGCCGCTTTCGGTTTATCAAGTTTTAACGATTGATAGGCTAGTTGGTCCGCATAGAGGTAACTGGCTTTTTTTAGTTTCAGATTGATGATGTTATCCCGCAAAGCGGCAAGGCCTTTTAATTGGCTTTTTAGTTGAGTCACGATAACGCCACTGTAGTCAATCTTAGCGCTAGAGACCTCCGCGTCGAACTGGCTGCTTAGGCTTTTTTCACTAATAGTTAAGTGTGAAAGCAACGCTGAAACTCCTAGCCTGTTGGGATCGTTGGACGCTAGCATGAGTGAGCCTTGGTTTGTGTTCACTCGCCATGGCATCTGCCACGTCGCGCTCCCTGCTAACTGATCGCTTGTTAGCTGCCATTTTGCGCTTAATGCATCATGAGGCATGACTTCAGGGCTAAGCTCAATGGAAGCCTGCGTTTGTTCGGTAAGGTGCCATTTAATTGATGAAGATTGATGCGCTGAGGGTTGCCAAGAAAGTTGTAATCCAATTTCACCGGCGAGGCTTTTTATCGTGCTGTGCGGTTGCGTCACTTTTAATGAGCTGAGGGTTGATGCTATTTGGAACATAGGGGCCGCAGCTGTTTCTTTCCCCAGCGCCCATGCTATAGGTATGTTGGTTTGCCACTGGGAGTCTAATTGACCCTCTATCAGCCCGCTTAAGTTGTTTGCCGCTGCTGATGTTCGCTTGATCCAAACAAAGGCTGGGGCAAGGTTAAGTTGATCTTTGGCGTTGATGCGGAGTTGTTGGTTTGCCAGCGATAAGGAGCCTTTGAGCGCATAAAACGGCACGTCTTCATCTGTCACCTTAATAGAAAAATGGTTGTTGTTATCTAGCCGAATCGTTGTCCCTAATCGATTAAAAGTGAGGATGCTTCCTGCGTCTAAGGCCGTTGACTTTGTTGCTCGCGCTGCGGTGGTATTGGCAGTTGGGCTGATACTGCCTGTCGTGGTTGCGTCGATATTCAACGAGTTTGAGTCCAGTTGGACAGAACCCTGAGTCTGGATGCTTGCTTGTGGTAACAACAGATCTGCTTTTAACGAATGTATGTGAATCGTTGATAACGGAAGTGTTGCTAAGAGTTGACTGGGTAGCTTTAGTTCATCTAGCCAATTTGTTGTGTTTTTGCTTGCTGTATTGTTGTCAGTGGCTTGGCTATTAAGGGGTTGGCGGTAGCGGACATAGGCTCGCTCGATAGTGATCGAACTTAGCCGGTGCTGACGAAAAAGCGCAGCTACGTCGAAACCAATATTAAGGTTTTCTATCGTGAGCTGTTCAATGCCAAACTGGCAGTTGCTTAGTTGGATCTCTGTGGCGCGCAGTTGGGACCATGCTGGACGTTGAAATTCGCTGTTAACGTCTGTACAGCCTTGTTGCTGAATCAGCTTGTTGACTTGCCAATTAAGCAGCAACGGTGTGGCTAAATAGACACCACTACCGAGTAATAGTATCAGTACAAGTGTGATGATAATGGCGTAGACAGCGCGATTAAGCGTCATTGCTTATTTTGTCCATTAATAGCTCCGGTACTGGTGGCTCACGATACCGCGTAGCCTAGTTGTTATTGTGTGCATCAGTAAACGGATAAGTTCAGCAGCTTCTCTAGATTTAGAGGTTTTTTGCCAATGAATCAATAGAGTAAATTACGTACAATGCATTCCTGTTGCTGTTTTAGTATGAGGAATAAAAGTTGGAAACCACAATCGTATTTATTTTATCTGGCGGTTTCGCGATGAGTGCTGCTTTATTTGCGAGCAAACTTATCAAGTTAGATGAAGAAAAAGCACCGGCTTGGGTGCAGACAAAAGAGGGCAAAACCAAAGCTGTTTTAGCGGGAAACCTCTTTGGCATCATTTTGGTTGCGGCCATGGTGTTCGGGTTTGTTCACTTGGCTTGGTGGATTCCAATAGCCTGTGTGGTAATTACTTTCCCGGCGCTTCATGTCATTGTTTTTGAACGTCTTTTTAGTGAGTCGAAGGGTGTGGTAGTCTGTGGTGCTCTTGCTGCCGCCAGTAGCGGATTATTGTGGTTTTACTGGTAAGCGATTGCTAAAAACAAGGAGATCGATGATTGTTGGCTGATTGGCACACAGAACAGATATTGACGTTATTGTTGGTTGCCCTAAGCGTGGCGATAGTAACCGTGATAATCATGATAGCTATCGCACGTAGCCAGCGCGCTGCATTGTCTAAGGTGTTGTCCAGTGAGTGGTTGCAAAAAGCTGAAGCCTATCAACAACAAATTGCGGAGCAAGAACAACTAGTTGATGTTTTACGTTCTACAGAGTCGCAGGCTCGGGTTAGTTTAGCCGCTCACCAAGAACGCTTGATTCATTTGGACCGCATTGAAGCGGAGCTCTTTGAACGTGAAGAAGAGGTTGACGCTTTTCGTACTCAGATTGCTCAATTGCAGGCCGAAGCACAGACACGAGATGCTGAAATTAAAATGCAGCAACAGCATCATGAAGAAAAACTCGCACTTCTCGAAAAATCGAGAGAACAATTACAAGTAGAGTTTAAGCAACTGGCGCAGAAAATTCTGGATGAAAACGGCCAGAAGTTTGGTGATCAGCAACAAGAAAAATTAGCTAATTTGCTTCAGCCATTTCGTCAGCAGTTAGGTGACTTTCGCAAGCGAGTAGATGATGTTTATGAGCGTGAAACCAGAGATCGACAAGGTTTACGCGAGCAAATCACACACTTGCAGAAGTTGAACCAGCAGATGAGCCAAGACGCCATCAATCTGACAAACGCATTGAAAGCGGAGTCTAAGACGCAAGGGAATTGGGGCGAGTTAATCCTTTCTCGGGTGCTTGAGCAGTCTGGCTTACGAAGTGGCGTGGAATATGAACTACAACCAAGCTTCACTAATGAAGCCGGTCAACGTTTGCAGCCAGATGTTTTAATTAAACTGCCTGAAGACAAAGTGGTACTGGTCGATGCTAAGGTCTCTCTAGTCGCTTATGAGCGTTACTGTAGCGCCACTGATGAGCGCGCGAAAAGCCAATCCCTGCAAGAACACGTATTGTCGATAAAACGTCATATTAAAGGCCTTTCGGGTAAGAGTTACGAGCGTATTGAAGCGTTCAGGTCGTTAGATTTTGTGGTGCTCTTTATCCCTGTTGAGGCAGCCTTTCTGACAGCGATCGAACATGATACCCAATTATTTAACGAAGCGTTTGAGCGAAACATCCTGCTTGTGAGTCCAACAACGCTGCTGGTGACTTTGCGGACTATCAATAATATCTGGCGCCACGAAAAGCAAAATCAAAATGCTTTAGACATTGCGAAAAAAGGCGGCGATTTGTACGACAAGCTGGTTGGCTTTGTTGAGTCGTTGGATGAAGTGGGTAAGTATTTGCGCTTGACTCAGTCTGCTTACGAAAAAGCCGAAGGTCGCTTGTACACAGGCAGAGGTAGTCTTGTTAATCGAGCAGAGCAGCTACGTCAGCTGGGCGCAAGAACTAAAAAGTCCCTCCCTGATAAACGGCTTGATTCATCACCAGATGCCGTGAACGAAGAATCGTAAAAAAACCAGGTTTATCTATATATTGTGGTTTTCTTATATGCATTATCTATATTTTGTGTTTTTAATTAAATGTTCCGTTTTTTGTCTTGGCTGATAAAATATAAATATGACCTCAGAATCAAATAAAAAAATATTAATTGAATTAGCCAATATGAAAATGCCTTTTGGCAAATACAGTGGCCGAGTTTTAATGGATCTACCTGAACCCTATTTGGTTTGGTTTTCCAATAAAGGGTTTCCTGAAGGTAAATTAGGTGAACGTTTAAGACTGCTCCATGAGCTTAAAGTGAATGGTCTGGAAGGTTTGCTGAACCCCTTTCGAGGTAAGGACTAGAGCGATTTATGTTGTTTGTTTTTTCGCTTTTACCTTTCGACTCATTCTCTCAACGGTGTGCTTCGTTAAAATTTAAAGATACCTTTTAATTATTCCTTCCAAAACGGCAAACTCTTGCTGATTTTATTTGTTAAATTTTATTAAGAACGGCAATTTATTGCCGATAAAATTAATAAGATAATCCTTTTTTTCTTGTAATAGTTTGGCGGGTTATCTTTTTCAAAGCCTTATAGTATTTTGTTTAAGACAATTATTACTGGAATAATCTTTGCAATGGTTTTTAAAATAGCCTGATAAATACTCTTTGAAATAGTTTGTGAAGTAGTCTTTGAAATAGGCTTTGAAATAGCCTTTGAAATAGTTATGCGATGGCCTAGTAATACCTTTTAGTGTTTAGCGGTAAGCGTTAGAAATTGAAAGGTTAGTCGCAGCCAGTAACCGTTTGGAACATGATGCGTGAATAGTCGACAAATCATCAGCACAGAGCAGAACTTACTCGTCGCCCTAGATATAGGCACGTCGAAGGTTGTGGCGTTGGTGGCTGAAGTCGGTCTAGATGGCGGGATAGAAGTCATCGGCATCGGCTCGCATGCATCTCGCGGCTTGAAGCGCGGTGTAGTCGTGAATATCGAATCTACGGTTCACTCGATTCAGCGTGCGGTTGAAGAAGCTGAGCTCATGTCTGGCTGTAAGATCTATTCGGTCACCGCCGGTATCGCAGGGAGCCATATTAGCTCCATGAACTCTCACGGCATTGTCGCTATTA
>JBLXCH010000053.1:0-21244 GCA_048265065.1 Motiliproteus sp.
CGCCTGGCCGCTTCGGCGCACTGGATATACGTAACGGCCAGGTAATGAACTTCAAAGAGAAGCCTAAGGGCGACGGCGCCATGATCAATGGTGGCTTCTTCGTGCTGACACCACAGGTACTCGACTACCTGACGGACGACAGCACTATCTGGGAGCAGGAGCCGCTGATGAATCTGGCCAATGACGGTCAGCTGATGGCATATGAGCATCAGGGGTTCTGGCAACCCATGGATACTTTACGCGACAAAAATCATTTGGAAGAACTCTGGGACTCCGGCGAAGCCCCTTGGAAGACCTGGAGTTGAAGCAATGAATGCTAGTGTTTCGCCCGCTTTCTGGCAGGGCAAAAAAGTTTTTGTCACTGGGCACAGCGGGTTCAAGGGCAGCTGGATGGCGCTTTGGCTTCAAAGCATGGGAGCGCAGGTCAAAGGCTTCGCGCTTGAGCCTCCCACTACGCCCTCACTGTTCGTTGAAGCGAAGGTCGCCGATAACATGGAGTCGGAGATTGGCGACATTCGTAACCTTGCATCCATTACAGGCAGCATCAAGGCATTTAATCCTGACGTTTTGATTCACATGGCTGCTCAACCGCTTGTGCGCCTCTCCTATCGTGAGCCAGTTGAGACTTACGCCACGAACGTCATGGGCACCGTACATGTGCTGGAAGCTGCCCGCCAGTGCATGAATCTGCGCGCGATCGTCAATGTCACCACTGACAAATGCTATGAGAACCGTGAATGGGAATGGGGTTATCGTGAAAACGAACCCATGGGGGGGCATGATCCCTACAGCAACAGCAAAGGCTGTTCCGAACTGGTGACGGCTGCATACCGAAACTCATTTTTCAGTTCTTCAGATACCCCGGCCCTAGCTTCTGCACGAGCCGGAAACGTAATCGGTGGTGGCGATTGGGCGGAAGATCGCTTGATTCCCGATATTCTGCGCGCGTTCGAGAATAAACAGCCCGTTGTCATTCGCAATCCCCTGGCCACACGTCCATGGCAACATGTCCTTGAACCCCTTAGCGGCTATCTGATGCTGGCAGAAAAGCTATACGATCAAGGCGATGCGTTCGCTCAGGCCTGGAATTTCGGACCGTGTGATGAGGATGTCCTGCCCGTCGAGTGGATCCTAGATCACATGGTTGGGCGCTGGGGTACAGGCGCTAGCTGGCAGCTCAATGTGTCACCGCAGCCCCATGAAGCTCAGCTTCTAAAACTGGACATTTCCAAAGCCCGAGCCAAGTTAAAGTGGCGACCGAAGTGGTCCCTTGGTCAAACTCTCGACACAATAGTCGACTGGCATCAGGCCTGGCTCGCAGGAGCCAACATCCAAGAAAAGACACTGGACCAAATTTTTCAGTACCAAAATCACTAGTGCGATTATTTCCACCGAACAAATTAATAAGGCTAGTCATGAATCCCGAATCTCTGCGTCAAGAAATCAGCAAGCTCGTCGAGCAGTACGCTAACCTCGCACTTGCACCCAAGCTTTTCGAGCCGGGGCAGTCGGTAATTCCGCCGTCTGGCAAAGTGATTGGCGCTCGCGAATTGCAGCTAATGGTCGAAGCATCCCTTGATGGTTGGCTTACAACAGGGCGGTTCAATGCTGAGTTCGAGCGTAGGCTTGCTGAATTCATCGGTATCAAGCATCTGATCACGGTTAACTCTGGCTCATCGGCCAACCTCGTCGCGTTTAGTACATTGACGTCTCCGAAGCTTGGCGACCGTGCCATCAAGAAGGGTGACGAGGTCATCGGCGTTGCTGCAGGCTTCCCGACCACGGTAAATCCGATCGTACAGTTCGGCGCCATTCCTGTATTTGTTGATGTTGACATGAAGACGCACAACATCGACGCCGACCTGATTGAATCGGCCATCACCCCAAAGACCAAGGCAATCATGCTGGCCCACACATTGGGTAACCCGTTCAATTTGTCCAAGGTGAAAGCGCTCTGCGACAAGTATGGCCTATGGCTGGTTGAAGACTGCTGCGACGCACTCGGGGCGACCTACGAAGGAAAAATGGTCGGCACCTGGGGAGATATCGCCACCCTGAGCTTTTACCCTGCGCACCACATCACCATGGGTGAGGGTGGGGCAGTGTTCACTAACAACGCCGAACTCAAAACCATCGCCGAATCGTTCCGCGACTGGGGGCGCGATTGTTATTGTGCACCAGGTTGCGACGACACTTGCGGTAAGCGGTTTGGGCAGCAATTTGGTACGCTCCCGGCTGGCTACGACCACAAATATGTCTACGCTCACCTTGGCTACAATCTGAAGATCACAGATATGCAGGCTGCATGTGGACTGGCTCAGCTGGAACGTGCGCCTGAATTCATTGCTACTCGCAAACGCAATTTCGCATTGTTGAAAGAACGTCTGGCAAGCCTGGCTGAGTTTCTAGAAGTCGCGGAAGCTACCCCAAATAGCGACCCTTCATGGTTTGGTTTTCCCGTTACCCTCAAGGAATCGAGCGGCGTAAAACGCGTCGATCTACTCAAGTACCTTGATCAGCACAAGATCGGTACCCGCCTGCTGTTCGCCGGTAACCTCACTCGTCAGCCTTACTTCAAAGACCTTGAGTATCGAGTCGTAGGCGAGCTGGCCAACACCGACCGCACCATGAATCAGACCTTCTGGCTGGGTGTACAGCCTTCGCTTGGTCAGGAGCATTTCGAATTCGTCGCAGAGAAACTCGAAGAGTTTTTTGGGCTGAATTTTTAATGAAGCGAATCCTCATTACTGGGGCAAGCGGCTTTCTAGGAAGCGCCCTTGCCCTGTATTTACTTGAAAAAGGCTGTCGTCCCGGTTTGCTGCTACGCCCAACATCACGCCTGGACAGGCTTAACGGCTTAGAGTCTGAGTTCGATATTTGCCGCTGCGGAAGCAAAGAGGAAATAAGCGCGTTTTTTTCGAAGTTTCAGCCAGACGTTGTTATCCATACTGCCTGCTCGTACGGGCGGGCTGGTGAGTCAAACCTTCAAATATTAGAGGCAAACGTAAGCTACGGGCTGATCATTCTGCAACAACTATTGGATAGCCGGAAAAACACGACCTTTATAAATACAGGAACAGTACTTGCGCCGGATGTTAGTCCATATGCAATGTCCAAACACCATTTCGTCGAATGGGGGCGTACTTTGGCGAATCAGAGCAGCTCGTTGCGATTCATAAATGTCCAGCTTCAGCACATGTACGGACAAGGCGATGACCCGTCTAAGTTTACAACGCATGTGTTGCATGCATGTTATCGTAATGACCCAGCGCTGGAATTAACAGCTGGCGAGCAGTTGAGAGATTTTATTTTTATTGATGACGTAGTAAGTGCTTATGCCTTGCTAATCGATAAATGTGAAAGTATTGAACCATATTTGGATATCGACTTGGGCTCTGGAGTGGCGCAGCCTGTCCGTCAATTTGTCGAAACAGTGCATTCCATCGTTTCCTCTGGTACAGAGCTATTGTTTGGTGCTTTACCTTACCGTACCAATGAAGCAATGCACTGCCAGGCAGATATATCTCGTTTTAGGGCGCTTGGTTGGCAGCCGAAATACACATTGGAAACCGGGCTTAGAAAAACTATAGAGCTGGAGTTCTCAAAATGAAAGTGCTAATCACGGGTGGCTGCGGCTTCTTAGGAAGCAACCTCGCCGCCGATGCGCTGGATCGTGGCGACGATCTTATTGTCTTCGACAACCTCTATCGCGAAGGCTCTCGCGAAAACTTGGCATGGCTGCAAAGTCAAGGCAACTTTTCCTTTGAGCACGGCGACATTCGCAACCAGAATGACATTACGCGTGTTATTAAGACCCATAGGCCTGACGCAATCTTTCATCTCGCCGGCCAGGTTGCAATGACGACTTCAATTGCAAACCCACGTATGGACTTTGAAGTTAACGCGATGGGTACACATAATCTGCTTGAGGCTGTACGTGAACATTGCCCTGCGTCTGTCGTGATCTATTCGTCGACCAATAAGGTATATGGCGATCTTGAGCAATACAGCTATGGCGAAGCTGAGACACGTTTCTACTGTACTGATCGTCCAAATGGCTTCGATGAGCAGACCACCCTTGATTTTCACTCCCCTTATGGCTGCTCTAAGGGTGCAGCTGATCAGTACATGCTTGACTACGCGCGTATTTACGGTCTGAAGACCGTCGTGTTCAGACATTCTTCTATGTACGGCGGCAGACAGTTTGCAACCTATGATCAAGGTTGGGTTGGTTGGTTCTGTCTGAAGGCAATTGAAGCGAGTAATGGTCAATTGACCGAGCCGTTCACTATCTCCGGGTCAGGTAAGCAAGTTCGCGACGTACTTCACGCAGACGATATGAAAAGTCTCTACATGGCAGCGGTGGAGAACATTGAACAGGCCAGAGGAAACGCATTCAATATTGGCGGCGGAATAGAAAACAGCCTGTCTTTAATTGAGCTTTTTGCGTTTCTTGAAGATTTTTTAAAGATCAAGCTAGATTATCTGCGGTTACCTGTGCGCGAAAGCGATCAACGTGTATTCGTGGCGGATATTAGCAAGGCGAAGCGCCTTCTTGATTGGAGTCCTTGTGTGACCGCCCCAGATGGAGTTGCTCGCATGATTGACTGGGTAAAATCTTCCAGATGATTAGCAAGCTTTCCAAAGAGCGTAGTCGCAACTATTTGCGTCAGCTTAAGGGAGCAATCTTGTATCGAGCGATCGCGGTGATCGCTTCGTTCTTGGCGATTCCCATAATGATCCGGTACTTGGGGCAGGAGCAGTTCGGCGTATGGTCGACACTGCTCACCGTCATGTCATGGATCATCTTTTTTGATCTGGGAGTCGGTAATGGTCTACGAAACAAAGTTGCTGAATCGCTTGCAAAAGAACAAATAAACGAAGCGGCGAGCTATGTTGGCTCTGCTTATACCCTGATTGGGATTATCGCGCTGGGCTTATGGGCCGTCTTGACGTTCGGATCCTATTTTGTTCCTTGGCAGACCGTCTTTAATACAGATTCTATTTCTAACTCGACAATTCGTGAAACGGTGCAGATTGCTGTATTTTTTATCATTCTCAACTTTTGGATTGGATTGATAGCTGCTTTGCTCGGCGCGGTTCAGCAGACTGCTTTAATTGCGTTGGGACAGTTGATTTCGAACCTTTTAGTGCTGGGGTTGCTTTTTTTCCTTTCTCGCATGACAGATGCTTCGATCAGTAATCTAGCCTTTGTTTACGGGTTGTCCATTGTCGTCGCTAATGTATTGCTCAGTGTGAAGTTCTACCGGGCGCGTCCTGAATTACGGCCGCGCACATGCTTAAATAAACGGCATGTTGTACCATTGCTTACAGTGGGGTTACAGTTCTTTTTAATCCAATTGGCTTCGTTGGTAATTTTCACTACCGATAAAATGCTAATTACGCAGCTTTTCGGACCGAAATATGTAACCCAATATGAGGTTGTGTTTAAGCTATTCAGTTTAGTTGGTTTTGCGCACGGACTGATTTCTGCTCCGCTATGGTCGGCTTATACTGACGCTTACCATAGAGGAGACATTTCGTGGGTAAGAAAGATGCTAGTAAGGCAGCTCTTGATTTTTTTTGCTGTTTTAATTTGCGTTTTGATTTTAGTGGCTTTTTCCAATGAATTACTGGATTTATGGTTGGGTTCTGATTTGGGAGCTCCTGTAAGCTTAGTATGGGCTCTAGCTTTACTGGCTACTGTGTCGGTTTGGAATAATATATTTGGATTCGTCTTGGGCGGCCTCGGAAAGGTACGTCTGGGATCCATCTATACATGTTTTACTGCTGTACTGAATATACCAGTTTCCTATTTTTTTTCGATTAATATGGGTTTCGGGCTTTCTGGGATAGTTTATGGGACTGTTGCTTCTATAGCAATAAGTTCGATTTTGAGCCCAGTTCAAGTATTCTATTTTATTTTTTTTGAGGGTAAGAGCAGGGCTCTTGATCTTATTTTTAGATGAAAGAAAACGATATTTTCTTGTCGATCTGCATACCCACTTATAATAGGGTTGATTACTTGGAGGAGCTACTGGCTTCGCTAACCCGGCAGTGTGATATTCCTGGAGTTGAAATATGTATTTCAGATAATGCATCTTCAGATGGCACCGAGCGGTTTATGCGTGGTGTCTTGAAGTCTGGAAATTCCACCGTAAGGTATATAAGACAGTCTGTAAATATCGGTCTCGATAACAACATGCTTGCTGTTGTTTCGATGGCTCAAGGAAGATACATTTACCCGCTTGGTGATGACGACATGCTGCCTCCGGGAGCAGTAGACATAATTTTGGCTGAGCTTGAGAGATCTTTTGATTTGTTGATTCTCAACGCCATTCACACAGATGCCGTTCTTAAACCCCTGCGGCGGCATCTGCCGGACGAGCTCGCTGGCCGCTCTGTTTTTCAAGCAGATGAGGCGTTCAGCCTGCTTTGGGATAAAATGCCGTTTGGTTCATTTATTGCTGCACGATCTTTGTTTGAAATAAGCGAGTCGAATAGATATGCGGGTACTAGCCACGCATACACAGGTGTCGTTTGGGACGCGCTTGCACGTAAGCACTCAAACGGGAGCGGTTGTATCGTGAGGTGTATGGATGAACACACAGTATTGTTGCGAGGGGCGGAAAAAACATGGCGGCATGACGCGGCAGCGATAATGCTTAAACAAATTCCGCTCTGGTTCGAGGTCGTTGGATATAATAAAGTTTATATGGATATTTCCCGTAGCGTGCTTAAGAAATATTTGGATGGTCAAACTAGCCTTGTTTCTCTAGCATACCTTCGCGCAAACGGTCAGTTGAGCTTAACTAACGCCGCCTGTTTGGCAAGCTTCTGTAACGGGCGGCAAAAGTTAAATTTTTTTCTAGTCTCTATAGTTCCTGTTGCTGTTTTAAAGTCCTTGGTATTCCTGCGTGACAAGCTTAAGCTTTTGGCGAATAAACTATGCTGATGGTAAGTATTTTAATTCCTGTATTTAATAGAAAGGAATTTATCGCAGATTGTATCCAATCAGCGTTAAGCCAAACGTTTAATGATTTCGAGGTGATTGTTGTCGACAACGCCAGCGATGACGGAACTTGGGAGATTTGCCAGAGCTTTGCTGCAATGGATTCGCGAGTTAGGGTTTTCAGAAACTCTTCCAATGTGGGTCCAGTACGAAACTGGGTGCGTTGCATTGATGAAGCAAGAGGTCACTACATTAAGTTTCTCTTTAGTGACGACTTAATAATGCCTGAATTTCTAGCAGAAACCGTCCCTATTCTGAGCGATAACACCGTAGCATTAGTTTCCACAGCTGCTTTAATAGGAAAAGTACCGGCTGCTGCGAAGGTTACCTACGCAGGTTACCAATATAAAAATATACCCTCAAGGAAATATTTGGAGTGGTTAGCCCTAGGTCGACCATCGGTGCCCGTATCGCCAGGTACGGCGCTTTTTCGATCATCTGATGTCCGAAAAAACTTGCGTTTAAAACTTCCTATCGAAAGTTTACATGACTTTACAAAAAATGGTGCTGGACCTGATGTTCTGTTGTTCGCACTGACAGCAAATCACTACACTTCTGTTGTAATGCTTAATCAACCCTTAGTTTTTTTCCGCGAGCATGCTGGTTCATTCAGCGTAGCTAACGTGGAAAATTCTGTGACAGAAGGATATTGGCTTGCGTTGGCATGGTACTTCAAGACACATAGTACGAACAAGAGTTGGTCGTTGTGGGTTGCTAGGATTTGGCTTAGCCGATTAAGAAGTCGTCGAACATATATATCACTCATGGCGCATCTCAAACGGTATTCGGGTAAGGGCAATTTTTTTGAGTTTTTGTCTGTAACGGCGGCTGTTATGTACTTGCTTTTTAACAAGCTGTTCCGACAATAATCCGTTTATCTTATTCATTTAGGCTTAAATATGAAAAAAGCACTTATCACTGGGGTTACCGGCCAAGATGGGTCCTACCTCTCGGAGTTCCTACTTGAGAAGGGCTATGAGGTCCATGGAATCAAGCGCCGGGCCTCGTTGTTTAATACCCAGCGCGTAGATCATCTTTATCAAGATCCTCATGTTGAACATCAAAGTTTCGTACTCCATTATGGTGATCTAACCGATTCATCCAATCTCACACGTATCCTGCAAGAGGTACAGCCGGATGAAGTCTACAACCTCGGTGCCCAGTCCCATGTCGCGGTAAGTTTTGAGTCGCCGGAATACACTGCCGATGTAGATGCAATGGGTACCCTGCGGCTGCTGGAAGCAATCCGCCTTTTAGGGCTAGAAAAAAAGACCCGCTTTTACCAAGCCTCTACATCCGAGCTGTACGGCTTGGTGCAAGAAATTCCACAGACAGAAACGACTCCGTTCTACCCCCGCTCACCATATGCGGTAGCGAAGCTATACGCCTACTGGATAACGGTGAACTACCGCGAGGCATACGGTATGTATGCCTGCAATGGAATTCTGTTCAACCATGAATCGCCTCGTCGTGGCGAGACGTTTGTTACTCGAAAGATTACTCGAGGGCTGGCCAATATTGCTCAAGGACTTGAAAAGTGCCTGTTTATGGGCAATATGGATGCTCTGCGAGATTGGGGCCATGCGAAAGACTATGTTCGTATGCAATGGATGATGTTACAGCAGGAACAGCCAGAAGATTTCGTTATCGCGACTGGTGTCCAATATTCGGTTCGCCAGTTTATCAATTGGGCCGCTACAGAATTAGGCGTTACCTTACGCTTCGAAGGTAAAGGCGTCGAAGAGCGGGCCATAGTTGAGTCTGTTGTTGGTGATAAGGCGCCCGGACTCAACGTAGGTGACATTATTGTCAGAATAGACCCGCGCTATTTCCGGCCCGCAGAAGTCGAAACCTTGCTTGGTGATCCAACCAAGGCCAAGGAAAAACTCGGCTGGGAGCCCGAGATAACGGTTCAAGATATGTGCGCCGAAATGGTTCGTGAGGATCTCAAGGCCGCCCAGCGTCATGCCTTGCTTAAGCTGCATGGGCACGACGTGCCAGTTGCGCTGGAGAACTGACCATGGGCCGCGACCTCAAACAACGTATCTTTGTTGCCGGTCATCGCGGCATGGTCGGCTCGGCGATTGTTCGACGACTACAAGCGATTGGGTACTGCAATCTCATCACCCGTACGCGTAATGAGCTGGACCTCACTGAGCAGGCAGCGGTTCGCTCATTTTTTGCCGAGCAGCGGATAGACCAGGTATATCTGGCTTCGGCTAAGGTTGGTGGCATTCATGCCAATAACCAGTACCCCGCCGAGTTCATCTACGAAAATCTGATGATCGAGGCGAATGTCGTGCATTCCGCCTACTTGAGTGGTGTGCGGAAATTATTGTTTCTTGGTTCCTCCTGCATTTACCCCAAATATGCTGAGCAACCTATGGAAGAGAAGGCACTGCTTACCGGGGTTCTGGAGCCGACTAACGAGCCTTATGCGATCGCCAAGATTGCCGGCATTAAGCTTTGCGAAAGCTATAACCGTCAGTATGGGCGCGATTACCGCAGCGTCATGCCGACTAACCTCTACGGCCCACACGACAACTTTCATCCTGATAACAGTCATGTGATCCCCGCGTTGCTACGCCGCTTCCATGATGCGGTTCAGCGAGGTGATCAAGAGGTAGTGATTTGGGGTAGCGGCAAAGCGATGCGTGAATTCCTCCATGTCGATGATATGGCTGCTGCCAGTATCCATGTGATGGAGCTCGATCGGACCGAATATCAAGCTAAAACACAACCGATGCTTTCGCATATAAACGTCGGAACCGGTGTGGATTACACTATTCGCGTGCTGGCGGAAACCATCGCGGATGTTACTGGCTTTACTGGGCGCCTGACATTTGATGCTAGCAAGCCGGACGGCGCCCCTCGCAAACTGATGGATGTCTCTCGTCTCAGGAGCCTCGGCTGGCAGGCGAGTATCACCTTGGAAGAAGGACTGCGTGACGCCTACGGGTGGTACGTCGCGAACGCCGAACAGGCACGGTCGCAATGATGACCCTGCTTTTCGGAGTGCTCGCATGTGGCTAAACGACGATACTTTTCGCTGCGTAGTGGCGTCCACGCCGCTGGTATCCATTGATCTTGTCGTGCAGAACCCGGTTGGCGAAGTGCTTCTCGGTCGTCGCCTAAATCGTCCGGCTCAAGGCTTCTGGTTCGTGCCGGGTGGCCGCATCCAGAAAAGTGAAACGTTGGATGCCGCTTTCCGACGCCTCACATGTAGTGAGCTGGGAAGTGTTTTCGAGCGTGCTTCATCACGTTTGCTAGGTATTTACGAGCATTTCTACAACGATAGTCTGTTTGCTACAGCCAACAGCGGCATTGATACCCACTATGTAGTACTTGGCTATCACTTAATGTTGCCCGTTGGTTGTCCTCTGACATTGCCTAGCGAGCAGCACAGTGCCTATCGCTGGTGGTCAATCAGCGAAATTGAAACCAGCGCCACGGTACATAGTAATTCACGTGCTTATATGAATGCTCTGCGGCTGCATATGTGTGAAGGAAAATGAAATGCTTCTACCGGTAATCATGGCCGGCGGTTTAGGCTCGCGTCTGTGGCCGTTATCGCGGCAACTGAACCCCAAGCAATTTTTAGCGTTAACCGATGCGCAGTTATCCATGTTGCAGACGACCATCCGCCGTCTGGATGGACTGGAGATGGGGTTGCCTCAACTGATTTGCAACGAGCAACATCGTTTCCTTGCTGCCGAACAGCTTCGCCAGTTGGGCATGGAGCAGACCAGCATCCTGCTAGAGCCTGTTGGACGGAATACCGCGCCGGCCATCGCCCTGGCAGCGTTGCAGGCGACGCAGAATGGCGATGATCCAGTTTTGCTCGTATTGGCCGCAGATCACCTGATTCAGGACGTAGATGCCTTCCATTCCAGTATCCGAGCTGCAATGCCGTTCGCTATGAATGGCAAGTTGGTGACTTTCGGCATCGTTCCTACGCATCCAGAAACGGGGTACGGCTATCTAGAGAAGGGTACGGCGCTGGGCGAGGGGGGCTTTGCAGTAAGCCGCTTTGTGGAAAAGCCGAGTCTGAATATCGCGAAGGAATACCTGGCAAGTGGGAATTACTTCTGGAATAGCGGTATGTTTTTGTTTCGAGCGAGCCGGTATCTGAACGAGCTGGAGAGTTACCAGCCGGCAATACTTGCAGCCTGTAAAAACGCGCTCGCGGCCGGCACTCAGGATATGCATTTCATTAGGGTAGATGCCGCCGCATTTGCAGCCTGTCCCGACGACTCCGTTGATTATGCCGTTATGGAAAAGACCGACGATGCGGTCATGGTACCGCTAGATGCTGGGTGGAGCGATATCGGGTCTTGGGCGGCCCTTTGGGAGACGAGCAAGAAGAACGCCGAAGGAAACGTTTTCAAAGGTGACGTCCTAGGCCACGCCACCTGCAACTCCTTTGTTCACGCTGACAGCCGCCTTGTAGCAACGCTGGGCGTTGAGGATCTGGTGATCGTAGAAACCAAAGACGCCGTGTTGGTTGCCCATAAAAACAAGGTGCAAGAAGTCAAGAAAATCGTCGAGCACATCAAGGCAGACAATCGCCACGAGCACCTCAATCACAGGGAGGTGTATCGCCCGTGGGGGAAGTATGATTCGATCGACCAAGGCTCGCGTTATCAAGTTAAGCGCATTACTGTGCAGCCTAAAGCGAAGCTCTCTCTGCAAATGCACCATCACCGCTCCGAACACTGGATTGTGGTATCCGGTACTGCAAAGGTTCGAATAGCAGAAAAAGAATTCTTACTCACTGAAAACCAGTCCGCCTATATACCAATTGGGGAAACGCACAGTTTGGAAAACCCTGGCGCTATTCCGTTAGAAATTATTGAAGTCCAATCAGGCGCGTATTTGGGTGAGGACGATATAGTGCGTCTGCATGACAGTTACGGACGAGAATAAGGTAGAGCAGTGCTTTTATGAGCCAAGAAGATAGCATAAGTGTAATAACTGCTACATATAATGCGGAAGAGCACCTTCCTGAACTAATAAGCAGCTTGCGCGAACAAATAGATAAAAATTTTGAATGGGTTATTGCTGACGGGGCATCTACAGATAAGACTTTAGAGTTGATTAGATCGATTTCTGATATGAATATCAAGCTAATATCACAGGCTGATTTCGGAATCTACGACGCCCTGAATCGAGGCATTAAAAACAGCTCGGGTAGATTCTATCTCGTTGTAGGTGCTGATGATGTTTTATTTCCTAATGCGATAAAGGATTACAGGGCTGCAATAGCCGATCAAAATAATACTGATATTGTAACGGCTTGGGTCGATACAGAGCGCGGAATCTTGAAACCTCGCAGACTTCCGGCAAGCTGGTCTGGTATGCCTCACTATGTTTCTGGGCATGCAGTTGGCAGCTTGATTAAAAAAGAACTGCACGCAAAATATGGATATTACGCTAGGAATTATCCCATTACAGCGGACCAGCACTTTATGTTAAAAGCGATAAAGAATGGTGCCTCTGTTAAAGTTAATGGGGTTTTGGTTGGTCGGTATAATCTAACAGGGTTAAGCGCTGCCGACCTGCTGGGCACTACTACAGAGCTGGCAAGAGTGATGATTTCTTTAGGATTTAATAAATATCTTCAGATAATTTTTATGATTGTAAGGCTGCTTAAAAATATCGGAAAATTTTAATGGCTAGCATGTCCGACGAGCAGGTTGGTTTTGAATATGCAGAAGTAAGTGTAATAATACCTTGCTATAACTGTGAGCAAGTTATTGCACGTGCAATTGATTCCGTTTTTAAGCAAACGCTTCGCCCAGCTGAAGTGTTGTTAGTTAACGACAAAAGTACAGACGGGTCGCTACAGCTGCTACACACTCTTATGGATAAGTATCCGAAAGGCTGGATTAAGGTTATTTCGTTAGAAAAAAATGTCGGAGCTGCCTCAGCTAGAAACAGAGGCTGGCAACAAGCAACACGTAAATACGTCGCTTTTTTAGATGCCGACGACAGTTGGCATCCAAATAAAATTTCGATTCAGTATCGCTGGATGTTGGAGAACGACCAGGTGTCTTTTACTGCGCATGCGAGCGTAGTGCATCTAAGTAATGTATATAAGGAGTTATGCTCTGCGTCGTTCAGGAAGGTTGGTAAAAAATCCCTATTGATAAGTAATATCTTTCCGACAAGCTCGGTTATGTTAAAGAAAGATTTGGCTTTTAGATTCCCTGAAGGTAGAAGGTTTTCAGAAGATTATTACCTTTGGCTGAATATAATACTGGCTGATAATAAATGTTTTTTTTCAGACGCAACGCTCGCCTATTCTTATCGGGCTGGTTTCACGGCTGGTGGGCTGAGTGGAGATCTTTGGGCTATGGAAAAGGGAGAGCTTAATAATTACTGGGATATGTATAAATCAAAATTAATTGGTTTGGATTTTTTAATTTATAGTTTTTTCTCATTTGTCAAGTATTGCAAGCGAGTTATAGCGGTTAGGTTGATGAAGAGAGTTGTCTGTAAAAGCTGATTGGCAGGGATGCAATTAATTCTGATTTATGTGCCCATTTTTGCATGAGATAGCTATAAGTCTCTGTTTATTTATTGTCGTGCTTACAGGCTCCGCATGAAAATTAAACTAATAAGCTCTGCCGATGCAATCGTTGTTTATTCGCTTTCAATATTTTTGCTTGTTATATGTATAGCGACTGGATATAGATCGTTAGTTGTCGGTATTGATACTCAAGTATATTTTTCTGTATACCAAAATGCACTGGAAGGTACAGATATAGCTCAGGACTTTGAGTTTTTATATAGGTTATTTTTGGGGGTTTTCGCTTCTCTGCAGTTTGGGGTTGAGATATTTTTTACCTTTTTATCTTTTATTTCTATAGCCTTTTTATTTTTTACTTTTTGCAGTTTGAATCGTTATTTTGGCAAGCCTGCGTATGACTCTCCGCAGTTGATTTTCGGATTTTTGTTTCTCTTTTATTCAGTGTTCTTTTACGCTGCGCAACTTAATGTCGTGCGTCAAGGTATTTCATGTTTCGCAGTATTTTGTTTTTATTGCTGTATTTTGAATCGTAGTTTTAGCCGGCTGTTTTTTATCAGCGCTATTTTTTCCGTTGGCTTTCATTCTGCGGGATACTTATACATACTGGTGCCTTTGGGGCTCCTTTTTCCCTATAGGTCTGTTTTTTTTTTCGTGGCTGCATTATGTGTCTTTTACTCTCTTGGCTGGAGTGAGGAGCTTGTTAAGTATTTCTCTCAAATTTTTAATATAGATATCTATCAGAGAATCATGGCGTATGGCTTTGGACATGAGTATAGGTCTGGCGCTAGGTTAGATTTCGCAGCATTTTCTGTTGGGTTAGGTCTCTTGTTAGACTTGCTGGGTCGAGTTGGCGGTACAAGAATTAGCTCTTGGAGGGATAGGTATTTTTCTGTTGTTAAGTTTTATTGGTTGCTGCTTGTTCCGTTCTTTTTGGTCGGTTTCGGAAACTATTCAGATCGCCTTTTGTTGAACGCTTGGCTGTTTTTTTCAATAGTTATGAGTGTGTTTTTTTCTAACTATATTTTTCGCGCAGCAGAAGTTGTTTTTGGAACCTTTATTTTGTTGGTTTTAGGTGGGGGTGCCTATATTCTTTCCACACAAAATATGCTGTAGAAGTCTTTGAGGCGTAAGTCTAACTTTAAAAAGGCAACGTTCGTAACCAAGCGTCGGTATTTTTAATTCATATGTCCTTTAGGACACATTGTACAGCGTACTTTTTGAGTCTGCGTAATCCACAATTTATCCGGGGCGTAACCTTATTTAGCTTGTTTCGCTATGCGAAACGATATCATTTCGATGTGTGCGGGGGGGGGGTATGAAGGTTTTGATTACCGGCGGTTCTGGGTTTATCGGCTCAAGACTGGTGCAGTTGCTATGCACATCCGGGTATCGAGTTCGGATTTTGTCGCGGAGAAGAAAATTGTCGCAGGGTTCGGAGAGGGGGTTGGTCGATTTTGTACAGGCGGATCTCCTCAGTTCTGATTGTGCCTTCGAGGAAATTGTTTCGGGCTGCTCACTTGTTTTCAACTGCGCTGGAGAAATTCGCGAAGAGGGAAAGATGTCTGCCCTGCATGTTGATGCCACGTCTCGGCTAATTGATGCGTGCAAGAAGCTGGCAAAATCATCTGGGCAGCCATTACATTGGGTACAGTTGAGTAGCGTTGGGGCTTATGGTCCTATTATCGCCAATGCGCGAGCTGAGCGAATTGTTACCGAGAGTACCACGCCAGCTCCGGTCGGAATTTATGAAACAACTAAGACAAAGGCAGATGAGCTTTTGATCGCAGCGGAGGAAGAAGGCGTTTTTAGCTACTCAGTCCTTCGACCTTCCAACGTATTTGGTGCAGGTATGCCCAATGATTCGCTACGTCAGTGGGCACACCTCATTAGGAGGCGGTTGTTTTTTTACGTAGGCTCACGCAAAGCGATTTCCACGTATGTACACGTAAATGACGTAGTTAATGTGCTCCTGTTATGCGGCTTTGATGAGCGAGCAAAGGGTGAAATCTTCAATATTTCAAATGATTGTCCGCAGGAGCAATTGGTAAAAGCGATAGCGGCGAATTTAAATGTGTCAGCACCGAACTTGTGTTTGCCGGAGTGGATGGTGAGATTTCTTTCTCGTACGTTTTCTGGTGTGCCAGGATTTCCATTAACCGAGTCTCGGATCAATTCTTTAGTGGCGCGTACTTACTATCCATCCAGCAAGTTAGAGTCTGTATTAGGATATCGCTTGCAATATCCTGTGACGGAGACTGTAGCAGAAATTTTATCTTGAAAAATTGCTGAAGGTACTAATCACGGCTTTGCCGGGCCGTTGTGCTGAAATAGGCTGAGTAAAGAAGTTAGCGGATCTTCCAGCCAGTTTTTTCTTAATTTAAAAGGCTATGATTTAGTCCGCCTGAGGCTGATTGGTTATCTAATCCGGAGGCAAAAGGAATGGGGCGAAAAAAAATTTGTTTTATCACTGCTGTCCCTGTGACAGTAACAGCTTTCTTGCGTCTACATATTAATCGCTTAGCTGATGATTATGATGTTTTTGTGGTTTCAAACTATGGGGAGCAGTCTGCACCACAAGATGAGCGAGTAACATATCTAAATGTCCCGCTGGAGCGAGAAGTGCTACTCTGGGCGGATTTGCGCGCGCTAATTTTGTTAGTGGGTATATTCCGGAGGCACCGATTTGATCTTGTGCATTCGGTTACCCCTAAGGCTGGTTTGCTGGGTATGTTAGCGGCGCGGCTGGCCGGTGTGCCTGTCCGCATTCACTGGTTCACCGGGCAGGTATGGGTAACCCGCAGTGGGTTGGCGCGACAAGTATTGAAATCAGCGGATAAGCTTATCGCTAGGCTGGCTTCACATCTGCTTGCCGACAGCCCTTCGCAGCGAGAATTTTTGGCTGCTGAAAGAATTTGTCGGATTAGTGATATCGAGGTGATAGGCGAAGGTTCTATCTGTGGTGTGGATGGTAATCGGTTTCGGCCAAACCCTCATGCACGTGCTCGTGTTCGATCAGAGCACAATATACCCGACGGTGCTCGCGTGGTACTTTTTCTCGGCCGTTTGAACGCTGACAAAGGCGTGCGTGAAATGGCACTAGCTATGGTGGCGCTTGAGGCGCAGCACCCAAACCTACATTGGCTGATTGCAGGGCCAGATGAGGGTGGCATGGTCGAGCATGTTTGCGCTGTGGCGGGCATGCTAGGGGAGCGTCTCCATTTTCAGGGCTTCACTAACGAGCCGGAAGTATATATGGCTGCTGCGGATATTTTCTGCTTGCCTAGTTACCGAGAGGGGTTTGGGAGCTCAGTACTGGAGGCTGCTGCATCGGGAGTGCCGTCTGTAGCTACCCGCATCTACGGGCTTACCGATGCCGTCGAAGACGGTGTGTCCGGGCTATTGGTTCCCGCGGCTAATGCTGAGGCTTTATCAGAAGCGCTGGATATATTGCTAGTAAATCAAGAAAAGTGCCGAATGATGGGGGCGGCAGCCCGGGACAGAGCCTTGGAGCGCTTTTCCCAGCAGCGTGTTATTGAGGGGCTGCAGGATTTTTATCAGCAGATTATACCCCAGGAGGCTGAAGTCTGATGCTCAAGAGGTTATTCGATCTAGTGTTCAGTGCGTTAGCGCTGCTGCTCTTGTGGCCGATCTTGCTGGTTATATTCGTAATGGTTCGAGTCAAGCTAGGCTCACCCGCCCTGTTTCGTCAGGAACGGCCGGGTTTACATGGCCGCCCATTTGTTATGATCAAATTCAGAACCATGCTTGATGCGCAAGATGATACCGGAAAGCCCTTACCAGACAATCTACGATTGACCCGTTTTGGACGCACGCTGAGAGCTACAAGTCTGGATGAATTACCAGAGTTGTGGAACGTGTTTAAGGGGGACATGAGTTTGGTCGGGCCGCGCCCTCTGTTGAGTGAATATCTTTCGTTGTATTCGTCGGAGCAATCTCGTCGTCATGAAGCGCGACCCGGGGTCACGGGATGGGCGCAGGTTAATGGACGCAACGCTCTTAGCTGGGAAGAAAAGTTCAAGCTAGATGTTTGGTATGTCGACAATAGATCGCTGTGGATTGATATCAAGATCTTGTGTCTTACACTCAGAAAAGTGTTGCAGCGCGATGGCATTAGCGCGGAAGGCGTAGCGACAATGCCAAAATTTAAAGGTAATGACTCATGAGGCGCTTGGCCATTCTAGGCGCCAGCGGACACGGAAAAGTTGTTGCGGATACTGCGGAGTGTTGTGGATGGGCGTCCATAAATTTTTTCGATGATGCCTGGCCTGAAAGAAAAGTAAATGGTATATGGCCGGTGATAGGCGACACATGTGCTCTTTACAGGCAACTAGATCGTTTCGATGGTGTGCTGGTCGCCATCGGGGACAACCGAATTCGGCACGCTAAATTGCGTGAGCTTGATAAAAGGGGTGGGCGTTTAGTAACACTAATTCACCCCTCTGCGACTGTAAGCCGCTACGTTGAAGTTGGCAGCGGGACGGTGATTATGGCTGGTGTCGTGGTTAATGCAGGTACTTATTTAAGACAAGGCGTAATTCTTAATACCGGTTGTAGTATTGATCATGATTGCGAATTAGAAAATGCGGTTCATATTAGCCCCGGCGCTCGATTGGCAGGAGGTGTGAGCGTTGGTGATGAAAGCTGGATAGGTATCGGTGCCAACGTGTGTCATCTGATAAGCATAGGCCAACGAGTAATTGTTGGTGCTGGATCGGCAGTTGTCGGTGACATACCAAACGACGTAACGGTTGTCGGCGTGCCCGCCCGAAGATTAAGGTAATATTATATGCTCAATACACCATTTGCCCCTTGGCCAAGCTTTACTAAAGAGGAGGCAGATACTGTTCGCAATGTCATACTTTCGAATAAGGTAAACTATTGGACAGGCGATGAGTGCCAGCTATTTGAAAAAGAGTTCGCTACATGGACAGAAAGCAGTTTCGCTATCGCATTGGCTAACGGCACTGTTGCACTCGATTTAGCATTGCGGGCCTTAGGCATAGGCCCTGGCCATGAGGTAGTAGTCACCCCCCGAACCTTTCTTGCGTCGGTTTCCTGCATCGTTAATGCGGGAGCGATACCTGTGTTCGCAGAGATTGATCGTGACTCGCAAAATATCACTGCCGAAACCATTCGTAACGTACTAACGCGACGTACGCGTGCGGTGATTTGCGTGCATCTGGCAGGTTGGCCTTGTGATATGGATCCAATTATGGAGCTAGCCACTAATCATGGCCTAAAGGTCATTGAGGACTGCGCCCAGGCGCACGGCGCTCGATACAAGGGCCGTTCCGTGGGTTCTATTGGGCATGTTGGCGCGTGGTCTTTCTGTCAAGACAAGATCATGACCACCGGTGGTGAAGGTGGGATGGTTACTACCAATGACCGCGATTTGTGGCTGGCAATGTGGGCCTATAAAGATCATGGTAAGAGCTGGAGCGCGGTGTTTGAGCGCGAGCATACTTCTGGCTTTCGTTGGCTGCATGACAGTTTTGGCAGTAACTTGCGGATGATGGAAGTGCAGGCGGCAATTGGCCGTATTCAGTTGCGTCGAATGAATGATTGGCATGAGAAGCGGTTAGCACATTGCGGGCGCATATGGGCAGCCGCCAATAAACAGCAAGGATTGCGTGTTCCGAAAGTCCCACAATGTGTCGCGCACGCAGGTTACAAATGCTACGTTTTTGTTGATCCTACGCAGCTTGCTGAAGGTTGGTGTAGAGATCGTATTCTTGCCGAAATAGTGGCGCGCGGTGTCCCTTGTTACTCCGGATCTTGCTCCGAAGTTTATTTAGAAAAGGCGTTTGATGGTACGGGCTGGCGGCCAACGGAGCGCCTTCGGATTGCCCAAGAGTTAGGGGACACTAGTCTGATGTTTCTTGCGCATCCGACATTGACGGTGGCTGAAGTAGATAAGACCTGTTTCGTTCTTGAGCAGGTGATGGCTATTGCAACTACGGGTATTGGTGATGGCTTTTAGGGCGCGAGGTTATTGTGCTAGGACTTGCTGAAAGATTTCGAAGGCGGCTGGTGCGTTTGCCTCGGCGTGAAAAGCGCTTGGTTCAAGTCGCGGCGGATGTAACGCTCTTGTGGGGCGCACTTTGGCTGGCATTTCTAATACGCGTCGGTGATTTCGATTTTGTCGAGCCCTTCGATGGCCATGCCTGGCTTTTCGGGGTAGCGCCGCTGATCTCGATTCCATTCTTCATTCGCTTCGGTATGTACCGCGCAGTGATGCGTTATTTCGGCAACGATGCCCTAATCACCATTGTCAAGGCAGTCACGCTTTCGGCGCTTCTGCTTTCCTTGGCCGTTTATTGGTATACCGATGCGCCCAAGTTAATACCGCGCTCAATGGTGTTCAACTATTGGTGGCTTAGCCTGGTACTGATCGGCGGTCTGCGCCTGGTAATGCGCCAGTACTTCATGGGGGACTGGTTTGCACCGGGCACGCGTATGAAGTTCAAAGGCAGGGATGTTGGGCTACCCAAGGTTGCGATCTACGGAGCAGGGGCTGCGGGTAATCAGCTGGCAGCAGCGTTGCGTATGGGCCGCGCGATGCGCCCGGTGGCGTTTATCGACGACGATCTGAACCTGCAGAGCCGGGTCATTGCCGGGCTACGTGTGTATTCCGCCAAACACATTGGGCAACTGGTGGAGGATACGGGGGCGGGTGAGATACTGCTGGCCATTCCTTCTGCCTCACGTGGTCGTCGGCGCGAGATTCTGGAAATGCTCGAGCGTTTCCCGCTGCATGTACGCAGCGTGCCGGGCTTTATGGATTTGGCGAGCGGCAAAGTGCAGGTCGAAGACATCCAGGAGGTGGATATTGCCGACCTGCTGGGGCGTGATGCGGTACCGCCGCAGCAGGCACTGTTCGAAAAGTGTATCCGTGGCAAGGTCGTAATGGTGACCGGTGCGGGCGGGTCTATCGGATCGGAGCTGTGCCGTCAGATCCTGTCGAACAAGCCGCAGGGGCTGCTGTTGTTCGAACACAGCGAGTTCAATCTCTACAGCATCCATATGGAATTGGAGCGTCTGATCGAGCGTACGTCATTGCCGATCAAGCTGGTGCCGATCCTGGGTTCCATCCGCAATGCTGATCGGTTGCTGGATGTGATGCGCACCTGGGGGGTGGAGACGATCTATCACGCGGCTGCCTACAAGCATGTGCCTATGGTCGAGCACAATGTGGCAGAGGGCGTACTGAACAATGTGATTGGTACGCTAAACACGGCGCAGGCGGCGGTTCAGGCGGGTGTGAGCAACTTCGTTCTGATCTCCACAGACAAGGCCGTTCGGCCGACCAACGTCATGGGCAGTACCAAGCGTGTTGCTGAGCTGGTTCTGCAAGCGCTCAGCCGTGAACCGGCGCCGGACTTGTTTGGCACTGCGGGCAGTGTGCATCACGTCAACAAGACGCGTTTCACCATGGTGCGGTTCGGCAACGTGCTCGGCTCGTCGGGCTCGGTCATCCCCCGTTTCTATGCGCAGATCCGCGCGGGCGGGCCGGTAACGGTGACGCATCCGAAGATCACCCGTTACTTCATGACCATTCCCGAAGCAGCTCAGCTGGTTATTCAGGCGGGTTCGATGGGGCAGGGTGGCGATGTGTTTGTGCTCGACATGGGGCAGCCGGTTAAGATCGCTGAGCTGGCCGAGAAACTCATTCATCTGTC
>JBLXCH010000054.1:0-20173 GCA_048265065.1 Motiliproteus sp.
CCTGATGGGCTTTTCTGGCCACGATTTTGCCCCCGCTAGATTAGGCGTGTCTATTGCGTTGATCCACAAGGTTCATTCCCCAGGGTACCGGGGAAGATGCGAGATCACAGGTTCATTGCAATTCCTACTCGATACTCATCGCGCCACTGCCGCTTTGGCGACCCTATCTGATCGGCCCGCTCCAACGGAACGATGCCGAGCCTTGACTCATCGTGCTTGCCATGCAGCACTGATCCGGAAGCACCAAAGACTATCCTGTATGGGCTTCACTGATAATCCAGTCGCAGAATACACCTCTTGCTTGTCTATGCCGTTCTGCTGTTCATCACATCGAATAAATGTACGCAATTTTATTAAAATCCCATGGCCTGAATCATCTCGGACTCGTTCACCACTTCTGGAGTTACCACAGCATCCTTCAGCATGAGCTTACTGTTCAGCAGACGATCCAGATGCACATCAAACGAATCATACTCAGGATGTAGAACTGCTGGCAGGTGGATATATACGTCTTTAGTCTGGCCGATTCGATAGACACGGTCCGTTGCTTGCGCTTCCTTGGCTGGGTTCCAATGGCGCTCCAGGTGAACCACATGGTTCGCGCCTACAACGGTAAGGCCCACACCCGCGGCGACCGGCGACATGATGATTATATTAAACCCACCTACCGACTCGAACTGCTCGATCATCCTCTTGCGGGTCAACACATCGTTTTTCTTCTGTACGGCAGCGGTATCACCATTCACGATATTTATACTCAGGCCGTAAATCTGATCCAGCCAGATTTTGAGCAGACGCTGCAACTGCTTAGTCACCATAAACAGTATGACCTTTTCACCTCGTGAACGAATGTGATCCAATTTATCGAGTAGGATTTGTAACTTGGCAGACTCCCCCATTACCTTACGAGATACGGTGGCACCTTCGCAGACAAGAGCACTGGCTTCATGCAAACGGGGATGGAGCGTGACGCTCCGGAGTTGTTGAAGTGCAGTCAGCGCTTGGCCACGCATGTCCTCGACCGCTCGGCGCTGTCGATAATCATCAAGTACTGCATTGTAGGCTGACAATTGGGCGCCCTGCATGGTAACCGCAAGCTCTGGTGCGGAGTGAATAGTCACGCTACCTGTCTGGGGCAAACCGCTTCTGATAAATTTCTCAGGCAATCCTTTAAGCTGGTCTTCTTTTATGCGCCGTAACATATAACAGCCAACAGCGTCTCGCAGCTCCGCACCTACCTGTATACGCACCTGATCACGCTCCTCATCCGCAGCTTTAGTGATCGGCTTGATCCAGCGTTCACGGAATTGTTGCCAACTGCCCAAAAGTCCTGGCTGCGCGGTGTCCATCAGACACCAGAAATCGATCAAGCTGTTTTCGACCGGGGTCCCCGTTGCTAGCAGTTTAAAATCAGCTTTCAGTCCTTTAGCCGCGCGTGTTTGTAACGTATTGGGGTTCTTGATGTTCTGTGCTTCATCGAACACCACGACCCCCCAGTCAATCACACAAAGCGAGAATTGATAATCGCGCAGCGTCTGATAGGTTGTGAGTACCAACCGCCGATCCATATCCAGCCGCTGCGTTCCGGCATCGCTCCCTATATGCAGCGCATAACGGATAGCGCCTTCATCCATATGCCCCGCATCATCAAGCACTGACGAAATTTGAGCCGATTCCCGGTCAGTCCCTTTCACTCTGTAGTCTTTAAGATCACGCCCGGCCTGCAAAACTTTTATATCTCTGAACGGGCTTTTCTCAAATGTGGTTTCTATCTCTTGCTCCCAGTTTTCAAGGAGGCTAAGCGGTGCTACGACGAGGACCGGCTTTTCCGTATTGCCTTGCGCTTTCTGACGCTCCAGATACTCAGCCAGCATCACCAACGTCATATACGTCTTACCCAATCCCATATCGTCAGCTAACAACGCACCTTGAACCCGGTACATATCCGAATGATCATCATCCAGCGATTGGGATAGCAGGTTAAGCATCCAGTTGATACCTTCCTTCTGATGTGCAAAGGGTGTTCGCGCCAAACGAGACCAATCCGGCTCAACACTATTGTGATCGTCAGCAACTTTTCCGAGCAGCGCTCGATTAATCTGATCCGCTTCCTTGATCAGCAGGGTAACCTGCTCTTTCCTGTCATCGAGTGCCCCTTGGGCTGGTTCTACTGGATCTTCATGCCGCTTGATCTTTTCAGCGATATTAGCGAGCACGTTTTCCACATGACCGGGCTCGGAGATATCGAATTGTTCACCTGAAAATTCAACGCTGTCGGCACCCTGTTCCTGAGCAACCTTCATTTTTTGTTTAAAGGTCTCGATATCCTCTTCACTATCGATATGTTTATTCAGCGCTTCTGGCGGCAAAGACTGACTGGCTGTGGCGAACCAGTCCCTTCTTTTGTCGGTCAGCTGTCCGAAGTCCATATGTTGCATCTTGCCGACGCCCAGCACCCTAACCGAAAATCCCAGATCCAGGTTCACAAGAGAAGCATCCAGAAAAGCCGATGGCGTACTGATAAAATCTTCGACCTTTTCTGCCGGAATAATTTTATTCCACAAGACTTCCTTGACTGCAGCCATCTTCTTCGGCTCGAGCAGTACCACTCGATTGTCGATCCGTATAACACCGCCTTCCCGATTAAGGTCAATCTGACTCCAGCGTTTTTCCAGCTGTTCGGGACTCGAGCCTTCCCCCAAAGACGGACACAGTTCCAAGCTTCCATCCGGCAGGCGTGTAGCCAAAACACCGATATCATCCGGTACAACTACATCCAGCTTCTGAAAATGGCTCAGATCGACTCGCATGCCACTACGCTCTGCTGTTTGCAACAGCGCCATAAGCCGAAGATTGGCGGCTTCATCTCGCGCTTCGGGCTCAAGCGTTTGATGATCTTCAATAGCCGAAATTGCCATCAACTCCGCTGGCGTCAGGCGGCAATATATTTCGCTGCCCAACTTCAGGTAGGGACCTTTGCGCTGAAAGGGGTACTCGTCGCCATCCAGCAGAACACTTAACTGGACTTTGAAACTGCTTTTCTTACTATGGCCACTGATACTGGTGGAAAATTTCCCTGCAAACCTGGGCGGAAGTTCAAGCAATTCGGATTGCTCGTCATCAAGCCCTGCAGCCACCCCTGCGTCCAGCCTGTAACCATTAGGCAACTCTTCAGCAAAACCTTGCTCGACCAGCATTCGAAGAACAACGTTTTGAATCAGTTTTCCAGACCCACCCTTACCTTCAGCAAGCGTATCAAACTCAGACTTATCCAGATAAAATATAATACCCTGGCTATCTGCAATAACATTAAAGCCACCATCATCAGGCGAACTTTTAATATTTAATAAATTTTTAATTATGTTTCTTAACGACAAAATTCATATCCTGATATGTTTTTTCACATCTGAACGCAATTCATATTCAAAATCCTTCGACAATACAACTATATTCCCAAGGTGTTTCTGAATAATTACTCTGGAATCAATGACCCGAATTCCAAAGACATCCCTAAAATCCTCAAGTTTAGCCGACCCTTTGGATACGATGAGAGCCATTATATTTATAGCACTTTCTGGCATCTCTTTAAGTAAAGGGTTATTCTTTCTCAAACTAATTTTATAATTAACAAGGTCATCTTTCAAAGATAAACCAGTCAGGTTGGTTTTATTATTGCCAACTACAGGAACACCATGCTTTCTTAGATAAGAATTGTATTCTTGTGGTATCAGGAGACTCTCAATATCAAGCCCAATCCCTTTCTTCGATAGGAAGTTGAATACCTTATTCTGCCAATTACCATGATGAGGAATTCTTTCATATTCAAGGCCCGGGTTTTCCTTCCTGTACTCAGCCGGCATCTTGTGAATGAAATCAGATCTGGAAAATTCCTTAACTCCATAATCAACCAATTCCATACTAGGACGTTCAAGAAATATCCAAAACGAAAAACTATGGGATCCCTCCAATATATGGAAACTCCCACAATCCAAATATATAACTGCTGTTCCGCTCAGGTCACCCGACAATCCAGTAAAGCTTGTTTTAATTTCGCCACCCAGTATTCTCTTGACGATTTTAGCTGCATTTCCGCCCAACATAAGCCTAGAATTGCGTATCAGCTTTTGCTTATCCAAGCCTTCTAGAAAATACTTCCTACCGGGAAACATTCTTTGTATAGCCGGATCACCAGATTCCACCCCATACTGTTCCAGTGCTCGCAAGAACAGTCTCAAATCCTCTTTCGAGAACCACCCACGTACCTTCTCGACACGCTCTTCACCCAGGGGTTTCCACCATTCGCGATAATTGGGTGCATGACTGGCAATACGGGGATCACCGGCCAGATCCAGGATAAAGTTCTGCCACTCATTCCCCGGAGTGCCATCAGCTCGATCTATCATAATCTCCAGTGCCGCATGGCCGATCCGATTGCCGCCTGCAAAAGGTGCTCTGCTGACCGAAGGCTTCAACAACTCTTCGAATACATCATCATGACTTCCAACGGGGATTTCACGCAGTGTATCCAGATAGTAGTGCGCACGGCAGATATCGCCATAACGGCCAGTATCCAGCCCTCTGAGCTCGTATCTGACAAAGGCATCGGCTAACTCAATCTCATTCTCACGGACCTGGCCAACCAGCTGCTTGGGCCCATCGACCGACAACAGCCAGTTTGCTTCATCGTGGAGAATTGCCAGCACATCTCTGTGGCCTGTGTTGTGACCTGCGTCATCCACCTGATCAAAGCGAGCAGATAACTGCTCCCTGATCACCGCTTCAAGCTGGGAGCGCAACCCCGAAGATTCAGCCTTGCCTTGTTCATCAAGTCGGTCAAACTCGCGGAAATAGAGAGTAATCAGGTTGTGCAAAGGCATAATGCCAAGCATCGGTTTTTGCCGGTTCACCAATGCTGTCAGTAACTGCGAGGTCAGTAACTGTTTGCGTACCGCTTCATCATCTAGCCATAGCTGAGTCAATACGCGTGCCGTCACTCGTCTTGCCAGCAAGTCCGGCAGCGCCTTGAAATTAAGCGTCCGTGCCATCTGGCGTATCTGGTCCACGATCTGCTGAAATAAGTCGCCCTTGCCTGCATCGGCTTCCATGTTTCGGGCATGCTCAACCAGCCTGTCCCAGCCCGCCAGCACACCCGGTTTCCAGTCTAGCGTCAACAGGTGCACAGGTGGCAGTTTCATTGTGCCTCCTCCGCCAGCCTTTCCAAGACAGTCTCATACTCAGCGCTGCTTGGTCTGCGAATCGTGAAACGAATATCAATTCGACGGTTAGCACGGAAGTCCTCTGCCGTTTCCTGAACCTGGGTCACGGGCCGGGTCGCGGCATAACCGCTAACCGAAAACAGCGGCATGCCTTCTTTATTGCGCAGCGCATCCAGCTGCTCCTTTTCCGGCAAAGCGTTGTCCCAGAACTGCCAGAGTGATATAGCTCTGAACGCTGACAAGCCCCAGTTTCCTTTACCCATAAAGCCCTGCAAAGGCCGCCTATCCGTATGACCTTCCACAAAAATCGTATCCAAATGTTCGACACGGTTATCGCGCCTAATGACCTCACTGAGCACCTTTCCGATTTCGGATGCCGTCGGCTGATACTGTGGCCCGAGCACGTATGCACCGGTATCAAACCCCAGAATTTCATTTGGAATACTCAGTACGGTATCGTTTTCACTGACCGTCACCTGAATACCACGCTGCTGCAGCAACGCGGCTGCCTCATGCAGAATGGTCCGCCTGATACCTTCAGCTTCGCGAAGCTCGGCAACCTCCTGATCGAAGTCCTGCTGACGTTTTTTCAACTCTTCCTGAATTTCCATCAGCTGCACAATAAGCACAACCGACGCCAGTATGAAGATAATCAAAAGTGCCGACATCACATCAGAAAATGACATCCAGTACGGGTTGTCCTCATCGGCGCTCGCCGATGTCTTCTTATACAAGCGCATTACCGTTCCGCTCCAGATCATCCACAATGCCACTGATTGCACTGACTGTACGCCGCATCTGATCAGCAAATTGCAGTGTCGTCTCGTTCCAGTGTTCCATGCGCTCCGATACCTGTGTTCGCACCTCGTTCGAATAACTGCGCAGCCATTCGTCAGCCTGCTGCTCGATTCCTTCGACCTGCTTCGTCAGCGTTGCGCCCAGGTTGGTAAACTCTTGATGAATGCCTTTCAGGAACTCAGCCTGATGCTTGTCCAGCTCTTTAAATCCATGCTCTGCAGACTGAGCAGCGGCCTCAAAGTGACGTGTCGTATCGCTCAATGCAATCTGAAGCTCACTCAGCGTACCTGCCTGACGAGTAATCTGGGTAGCCAGCGTCTGATTCTGTTCAGCGGCACCTTCCAGGCTATCAGTCACTGCCTTCAGACGAATATCCAATACCTCGGTTGCCTGCTTCAGGTTCATTGACAGCATTCCCAGCTGTGCAGAACTGTTACTCATATGTTCGCTACTTCTTTGTGCTGCGCTGGTCGCGGTATTCAGTTGAGCCAGCAGCTGCTTATGCTGTTCTCCCGTCTGCAGCATCTGTTGCTGGGTCTGATGAACCCCATCGGTCACGGTTTTCATCAGCTGTTGCTGTTCGGCAATCAGCTGTTCAAGCTGCGCACGGAAGCGCTGCTGCGCTTCTGCTTCCCGCTTGTCAGCAGACTGTGTCTGATCCGATATGAGCTGATGCAGGCTTTGCAGCGTAGACTTGAAGGCATCGCCAAGCATTCCCTGTTGTGCGTTAGCGGCTTCCTGCATCGCCTTGATCTGCTCAGCCGAAGCATGGCTGAACTGGTTCAGTGCAGCTGACTGGCTGTCGGCCACCTCTCTCTGACTTCTGGCCAGCTCGTCCGTACGTGCCTTGTCACGCAGTTCTGCAGCTTCAAATTGGCCGCCGACGTGACGGGTCATCTGCTCCATCAAGGCGATAAAGCGCCGCTCCATCTCCGCTTGGCGCTGCTCAGCCTCCTCACGCTGGCGCGTGATCTGTTCATCGAATGACTGGTTCGCTTGCTGGGTCTGAGCTGTCAGAGTCTGCTGTAGCTGACGAAACTCGTCAGCACGACGCTGATCTCGTTCCTCAGCAGATTTAATCTGACTTTCCAGTATGGACGTCTGCTTGTCGGTGGTTTCACCGAGCAAACTACCAAATGCCTGCTGACGAGCCTGGTCACGCTGGTCAACTGCGTCAAACTGACCGGCAAGCTTCTCGCTCAATTGCTGCATCAGTGCATTGAAACGCTGCTCCATGTCGTGCTGCCGCTGCTCCGCCTCCTCACGCTGACGCCTGCTCTGTTCATCGAATGACAGGTTCGCCTGCTGGGTCTGAGCCGCCAGAGTTTGTTGCAGATGACGAAACTCATCAGAACGGCGCTGATCGCGTTCTTCAGCGGATTTGATCTGACTTTCCAGTATGCTCGTCTGCTTGTCGGTGGTTTCATTGAGCAAACTGCCAAATGCCTGCTGACGAGCCTGATCACGCTGATCAACTGCATCAAACTGACCGGCAAGCTTTTCACTCAGCTGCTGCATCAGTGCATTGAAACGCTGCTCCATCTCCTGTTGCCGCTGGTCCGCCTCTGTACGCTGACGCAATAGCTGCTCGGCGAAATCGCGTGAGGAGTTTTCAGTCTGCTCACGATTCTGGTGCTGTTGCTCACTCAGAGTCATGAAAAGCTCATCCATCCGAGTCGCCATGGTGGATACCGCGTTGCTTACATTACCTGCAGCGGCTTGCATCAGCTGCCCTTGCTCCGTTCCAGCAGATTTCATTCCATCCATGAAGTTGGTCACCAGCTTTTCCAACACGTCCGTCGACTGCTGACTGGCGTTGTCTACCAATGTCTGAATGGCAGGTGCCATAACGTTATTAAGGGCATTCGTAAACGCCTGCTGCATTGAGTCGCTCATGCCGCTGACAGTTTCCTGAAGGCGGTCGCCTATTCGTTCATGCAGTTCCTGCAACGCAGTTTTACTTTCATGGGTTGATTCTGCTATGTGCACCAGCGACTGCTCTGCAGGAATTCGCGGGTAAAGAAAATCAATCTCTTGTTGAAGCTGTCTTATTTTGGTTAGTGCACCGCGCTCAATGAGCTTTTCAAACATGTTCAAGAAAAGGCTAAGGCCGACACCCCAGACCGATGTCATAAACGCAACGGCTGCACCGTTGATCATGCTGGAAACACCCGCTTTTAGCGTGGCTATCTCGTCAGCGTTAACCTGAAGATCTTTCAGCCCTATTGTTAAGCCAACGAATGTACCCAATACACCAATAGCTGTCAGGAAAGTAGGCGCTGCAGAAAGCAGCCTGCTTGAGGTCAGGCCATAGGCCAATGTATTGCTGTTAAAGAAATGCTCTGCATCAAGTGTGTTCGATAACGTCTGCTTATCGGCCGAGTAAACCAAGCTTTCATCAAACTCACGCCACAGTGATCCTGTCTGTTTATCCTGGGCAAGCGCTTTATCTTGCGTTGATTTTTTATTCTGTGCCAGACTGTTTCTGTCTTCTCCAGCTATCAATTTTTTTATATAACCAACACGCTGACCGCAGCGAAACCGATGGTATAAAACAAAACCTGCCGACAGAAGGGTAATAAAAACCATCAGAATCCAGAACCACACACCCAATTCCATGGTCTGCAGGCCCGGCGTACGAATAAGACCAAAATCTGGCCATAGGTGGTGCAATAACTCTAACATGTTAATCCCTTAATTTAATTTTAAGCAAAAGCCCGCCAACAGGATTTCCGATCCAAAACGCTCAAAAATAGAAATGCGTTTTCACAACGCTTGATAATACGTCTTGATTTTCTCGGCCATTTTCTTGCGCCGCGCCGCCAGAAACGCCTCATAGGCATCTGGCTGATAGCAATCCAGACTGTCCGGCAGGCAGTTGGCGGCGAGGTTGGCCTTCAGGTCTTGCGTGCTGGTGATGGCACCGAAGTGGGCCTCGCCCTGCTCGCACTGCTCCAATACGCGCGCCATGTAGGTAGCGGGGGCGGTGTCGCCGATCTTGATGTTCACTTCCTGCTGCACATACACATAGTTGGCCACCTGGTTGTATTTCGCTCTCGACAGCCCCTGCTTTTTGAGGAAGTTTTTCGGGAAGATGTGGTGGATATCGCCATGGTGAGTCAGCATGTCGCGCACGCTGATGTCCTTGGACAGGAAGCCCCGTTCGCCCTGATTAGCCTGTGCCGCCCAGAACACCTTTATGGCCGGGGCGTTAACCGATGAGGTGGTCAGCGACTGCGGCAGTCCGAAGTCCCAGAACGCATCGGACAAGTCTGCTGCGTCAATTTCACCCAGTACATCCGCAAACTCACGTTCGTGAATCGCTTTGATATCTTTATCGAAACGCGATTCCGGCGAGCCGGAGTAGCGCCCCGTGAGTAGCGACATAACAAACCAGCGCCGTACCCAGCTTTCGATATTGGGGTTATTGCCCAGATCACGCTTCAGTTTCAGGTACAGGATGTAGGCGAAATTGAGCGCATTGGTGGAACCGATCATCGACTTGTCCACAAAACCGGCGGAACGAATGATCATCAGGAAACGCTTGAAATGGGTTTCACTGATGAACTCCTTGACGCCTTCGCTCAGCGTTTTGAATGACGCTTCCTCAATATGCTTTTCGTAGGTACGGGTCTCGAAGTTGCGGCCCGACAGCAGCCCGACCAGATCCGACAGGCGGCCACGGTTGAATTTGGTGGTAAACGCCACCCGCAGCATGTCCGAATAGCTGGGGTCGTACAGGTCATCGTTCTCATTACGCAGCCAGCGCATGGCCTTGAAATAGTCGTTATGTACGAAGCGAGTGTCATTGCTCTCGATATGCGCGTAGAACTCCGGCGCGATGGCCAGATGACAAAAGTAGTCGATGGCCTTTCGCAGGGTGTTGCCATCGAACTCTTCGTTGGCGGCGATCTTGGACATGGCAAAGTCCGCCTGACTGAGCACCACGCCCTTGGAGTTGATGCGAATGAAGATCTCGGTGACGGTTTCGATATCCAGATCCGCCGCCAGCTCGATCAGGCCGATCTGCTTTTTGGTGATATCGCACAACCTGTCCAGCCGCTCGTACACCAGATCCTCGTTTACATCCGGGTTCAGCGCCAGATAGTCCCGGGCGACCTTGTGCGCTTTCAGCTCGCCGCTGACAATCGGCGCAATGTCCTGGAACCAGGCCTTGTCCTTCTCGATGGCGGGGTTGGTGACCTCGAAGCGTTCTTCCATCGGATGAAAGGCAATGCGGATCTTCACCTGCTGGTAATCCTGGTTGATCACCTGCTGGCCGGCAATGGCTGCGGTGAGCGCCGTGACCCGCTGCTGGCCGTCGATCAGTATTTTCTTGCCTTCGGCCAGCGAGCCGTCTTTCAGCTTCACCGTGGGATTGCGCCAGGCAATGATGTAGCCCACCGGAAAGCCCTGATAGAGGCTGTCCAGCAGGTCACGCACCTTGGTGGCATCCCAGACAAAGGGCCGCTGGATTTCCGGAATGGCGATCTCGCCGGATTTAACCCAGCTCAACAGGGTTTCTATCAGGTGCTGATTGACGGCGTACTTCTGCGATGACATAACAAAGTCCTTTTATAACTGGCTTCAGCTCAGTTGGCAGCGCAACTTATTGACACGACACTTGTTGCCTGTCGAATGAAGGCTCTGGCGTGTACAAATGACGGCTTGTGGACGCTTCATAGCTCGCCCCGGAAAGCTTGCTGGCTTAAAGAGGCGAATAAATTCGAGTCGCTCTTCTCAAAACTGCTAGTCTTATCTGCCAACTCAATCGCTTTCGCGACTATTGACGAAAACTTATCCTGCTGTTCTTTTGGTGGCACTGGTATTTCCAAACCTCGAAGTATCTCCAGATTAATATTTTTTTGAGCAGACTCGGGCGCGTTGGCTTCAAGCATTTTCTGCAGGAACCCCAACCAGTATCGAACATATTCCACCGTCACTTGATCATTTGGAGCGAATCCGACAACACTATCAGGAAAACAAGCATCAAATGTGAGTATTCCTGTTTTGGCAATATTGGCCGCGATCGTGATGCACAGCGTACCTTCAGGCCAAATTTTGCTTTGCTTGAGCCCGAACTCTGAGTAAGTCGATTTGTAGTGCCTAATGTAACCTTTCGAATTAGCAACATCGCCCGTCTGGATGAGAGGATACTCACCGCCCAGTAACGCAGGATCGTTTCGTGGTCGATGCTTGGATTTACCACGATCCAATGCTCCAACTTCACCAAATAAAGCGGTATCCCACCCTTTCGGATTGGTGATCGGGTCACCGAACATCTCCAGAAACACGCTGCGGAGGAACTGGTCGGCGAGATCAATGGCCTGCCGGCGTTTGCGTCGCAAAGCATCGGCCTTATCGAGAATGGCGGCGATGCGCTGTTGCTCGGCCAGGGGTGGGACTTCCACATCCAACTTAGCCAAATTTCCTCTAGATATACGCTGGCGCGTTGTACCCGTTACATACTGAAGGATTTGATGATGAAAGCCCTCGGAGTTAATCATGTGCATCAACCACCGACTGTCTATTTCGTTCGAACAAGGGCGTACGATACATACATCAACTACTGTAACGCATGGTTTTGGATCTCCAGGAAAGATACATGCTCTCCCAATAGGATCAGGCATTCGTGCAATGAGAATGTCACCAGGCTCTAAAAAGGTGCAACGTAATCTATCGGCAGCATCGTGTGTCATAAATCTCGATGACTTGTTGATGTATTCATTTACACCAACATCCGCCAACTGAATGAGCCGTACTCCCCCATTCGGATCTTGGTCTTTGCTTTCAACCCAATCGCCATCCAAAAAAACGCCAGTAGATGAAACTAACGATCTAAACATTTTAACAGGCCAGCTCACAGCATCCGCTCCAGCTCTCCCAAATCCCGCTGAATCTCGGCCTCCAGCGCCTTCAACCGCGCCAGAATTTCCTGGGGCAGGTCGTACTTCTCCGCTACATGTACCTGTTCCTTGTAACGGTTCAGCGAGAGGTCGTACTTGTTGGCGCGTATATCGTCGGCAGCGACCATAAATACCTTGCGGGTCTTGTCGCCGAACTGTGCGGCCAGCGCGTCCGTACTGGCGTTACCCTCTACCAGAGCGCGGTAGGTATTCCACTGGGCCAGGGCGTCCGGCAGGTCGCTGCTGCCCTGGCCTTTGAGCGGCGTGCGCTTGTCATCCAGGGAGTAGCCATCGGCCTGCAGATCGTAGAACCAGACGTTTTCGGTACGGCCACCCTTGGTGAACAGCAGGATCGCCGTGCTGACACCGGCGTAAGGCTTGAAAACGCCACTGGGCAGGCTGACGATGCCTTCCAGCTGGTTGTTGTCGAGCAACGCCGTGCGCAGTTGCTGGTGCGCCTTGGACGAGCCGAATAGCACGCCATCGGGCACGATCACGCCGGCGCGGCCACCTAGCGTCAACGCGCGCAGAATGTGGGCCACGAACAGCAGCTCAGTCTTCTTGGTTTTCACCATGCCCAATACTTTAGGGTTGGTGTTGCTCTCGTCCAGGGTGCCCTTGAAGGGCGGGTTGGCCAGGATCACATCGAAAAAGTCTTCTTCCTGCTGAGGGAAATTTTCGTGAATGTCCTTGCTCAGGCTGTCCTGGTAACAGATGTTCGCGCCACTCACGCCGTGCAACATCATGTTCATGCTGGAGACACGCAGCATGGTGGTGTCGAAATCAAAGCCCCAGAACATTTGGCGGTTAATATGCTCCAAATAGGGCTCCAGGCGGTCGCCACTGTAGTGAATATTGCCGTCCTCATCCGTGAAGGTGCCATCCGCACTGGAATAGCGGCGGTTGAGGTATTCGCGAGTGCGGGCCAGAAAGCCGGCCGTGCCGCAGGCGGGGTCACACACCGTTTCATCCGGCTGCGGGTCGATCAGCTCGATGATGAAATCGATGATGTGGCGCGGTGTTCGGAACTGGCCGTTAATACCGGCGGTCGTCAGCTTGCTGAGCAGGTATTCGTAGATATCGCCCTTTACGTCGCTGTCGGTGAGTGGTAGCGCGTTAACCATCTCCACCGCGCTGGCCAGCACCGATTCGTTCTTGATCTCCAGATCGGCATCCTGCATGTATTCACCGATATGCCCCAGCGCTTCAACCTGACTGCCTTCGAGCCCGAGCCCTTCCTGCGCTTCGGACCGCTTGCCAAGGTCAGCGAAGAACGGGTAGACGCTGTGTTTCAGGTGCTTGTGCAGCTCCTTGCCGGACAGGTGGTGGAAATTTTTCCAGCGCAGAGCCTGACCTTCCAGGGTACTCGGAAACAGCTGCGCAAAGGGCCGCCCGGTACGCGCGGACTTGCGCTCGGCGTCGGCTTCCTGCATGTCGAGCATGCGGGCAAACATCAGGTAGCTGATCTGCTCAATGACGGTCAGGGGGTTGGTAATACCGCCCGTCCAGAATTTTTCCCAGAGCTTGTCGATATCGTTGCGAAGTGTGCCGGTGAGCATTCAGTTTTCTCAGTAAGTATTGGGTATTACGGCGATTAGTCGAAATCAGCGGGGGATTCTATCAGCTCTGGGGCAGCTGGCTGGATATCTTCTTCCTCCGTGATTGGCTGCACGATCAGCTGCAATTTTTCTGCATTAAAGTCACGGTGCGCCGTTTCCAGCGGCGGCAGGCTCTTGCTGACCTTGGTCGACAGCGTATTAAAGCGCTCGACCTTGCCATAGAGCCCCTGCTGCCCCGCCAGTGCCGTTACGGTGCCGTTGTAATGATTGCTGGCTGTACTGAGGGAGCTGCCCAATTTCTGCAGGCGCTCTGCCACTATGCTGACCTGATTGTATATCTCGCCGGCCCGTTCACTGATTTCACGCGCTTCGCTGTTGCTGCGCTCCAGCATCCACAGGTTCGCAACGGTGCGCAGGATCGGGATCAGGGTGGTGTGGGACACCAGTACAATGCTTTTGTCGTAACCGTAGCTGAACAGATCCTTGTTATATTTCAGCGCTTCGATGTAGGCCGGCTCAATCGGCATAAACATCAGCACAAAGCTGGGGCTGTGCATGCCGATGACGTTGGTGTAGTCCTTGGACGCCAGATCATCAATGTGCTTTTTCACGGCTTTGATATGTTCTGCGATGGCACGCTGGTGCTCTTCTTCGGTCCGGGCACTGACAGCACGGTCGTAGGCCACCAGTGACACTTTGCTATCGATGATAATGTGCTTGTTGTCCGGCAGCTTGACCAGGTAGTCGGTCTGTTTCTGCTTGCCTTCGGCATCTTTAAACGAGGTCTGGGTTTCGAAATGGGCATCCTGTACCAGACCGCTCATTTCCAATGTGCGTTGCAGCTGCGCCTCACCCCAGGCACCGCGCTGCTGTGAGTCACCCTTGAGCGCGGATGTCAGATTGTTGGCTTCGGTACTCATCTTCATGCCGATATCCAGAACCTTTTTGATTTCGGCGTTCAGGCTGGTATTCCCCTGCAACGAGACATCATGTACTTCATTGATACGTTTCTGAAAGCCGTCAATCTGCTCCCGAAAGGGCTTGAGCATAACGTCCAGGCTGTTTTTGCTGGTATCCGTAAAGGTTTTACCCTTTTCTTCAAAGATTTTATTGGCCAGGTTCTCGAACTCTTTGCCCATTGACTGGCGGGTATCGGCCAGTTGCTGCAGCTGCTCCTTAAAGTGCTCCTCGCGTTTCTGCAGACTGGTTTTCAGCTCGGTGTATTCGTTACTGAGGCTCTGATAACGCTGCTGCAGCTGGTCGTACTGTTCATTCTTCTGCGTCAAGGATGCCTTGGCGTCGACCAACTGCTCGCGGGCTTCCTTCATCTCTGCGCCAAGGGCACGGGACTGCTGTTCGCTCTGGGAAAGCGAGTCTTTTAGGCCACTGACGGCCTCTCGTTCGGCTTTCAGTTCAGCTGCGGTATCAGTTAATCGTTGGCGGATGTCTTCAAGCTGCGTCTGCACACCAGCCAACTCAGTACGATCGGCTTCTGCTCGCTTCTCGGCGGCATGTCGCTGCTGCATTGCTGCTTCCAGCTGTTCGCGCACGCGGTTGCGTTCGCTCACTACCCCAGACAGTTGCCCGGCAGCTTGCTTCTCATGGTCGAGATAGCGTTCTTTGCTCGACTCCAAACGTGCGTTCAGGTCACTCATCTCAACCTTGAGCTGGTGAGACGTCTCTTGCAGCGCCTTGCATTGCTCCTGAGCTGCAAGCAGTGCTGTGTCTTTTTCCTGCAACTGGCGCTGCGCATCATCGCGTTCATGTTCCATTCCCGCGAACCGGCGCGACATTTTTACTGAAGCGGCGAAATACCCCGCGACGGCCATCGCCAAGGCAAGAGCAAAGAGTATTAACAAATAAAGGCTATCAATCGACATAGTGTGCTTTTCCTTAAACTGTCGGTTGTGAACGTAAGTAAGGTTTCAGTACAGCGATCAGATCGCCCACGTCATCCGGGGTGAACACACCATCAATGCCATCGTGGGCAATGCTGATGAAAGGAGCTTCGTAGAGCTTGTCCACCACGATAGAGCCGTGCTCGCTGATATAGCGCTTGAGCAGGTTCATGAAGCGAACCTGCTTGGCCGTGAGGCTGGGGTGCTGGTGCAGGAAGCCGGTGAAGTGCTGCTCCACTGCCCGCGGGTCCAGACCAATCAGCTCGCGAATCGTCAGATCCAGCTGTTCGGCGGTACGGCCGTAAAACTCATTGAGGATCTGCAGATTCACGCCTGGGTGGCTGGTGAGAATGGCCGAGGTAATACTCTGCAACTCCGCTTCGGGAATCGCCTCACCTTTGCGGATTTTCTGCAGTGCAGGGCTAACCGCAATCATGTTCTCGAGAATGCCTATCAGGCGGCGGCGGTAGATCAGTGCTTCGTCGGCGCCGGCAATCTTTACCTCACGCTCCGCTTCCTTGATGCCGCCATCACCTGTCCTTGTACTGGGGGTCATGTAACCCAGACCGCCCTTGGACTGGCGGTATTTCATGATACCGCGCAGTTCAGTACGCGCCTGTTCCAGCTCGGCTATGCCTGCGGTTGCCCAGAAATCAGCTGTGCGCAGCTTCTCAATCATGCCCTGCTGGCGACGCACCGCATCGATAGTAACAGCCAGCTTGTCCAGCTCAGCCATCAACTGATCGCGGCCATCCTGATAGCAGCTGGCCTGCTCTAGCCAGCAGCGTTCGATCCCGGCAATCAGCCGGTCGAAGCCAATGGCATGCTTGTCGCTGAGCACACGGTTGCTCATCAGTGGCGCAACTACCGTTGCCAGCAAGTGCTGGGTAGCAGCATCGAAGCTATTGAGCTGTTTGGTTTGCAGCAGTTCGTGCACGGTACGCAATTCACGCTTCACGCTGATGCTGGTGTCCGGCAGGTCGGCGATGTCGGCCCGCAGTAGCGCAACAGCAGTATCGAACGTGGCCTGATGGCTGCGCTTGAGCGCTGCCTGCGCCAGCTCCAGCCGTGCCTCGAAGGTGGTTTGCAGCAGGGATTTTCCGCCCGTATCCTCCGGCTCCTTGTATTGTTCCTCGAAGAAGTCGAAGTTGCCGTAGTGATCGAAGATCAGGAACTCGGCTTTGTCCTTGCCGGCTCCAAACAGGTTTGGACACAGGCGTGTGCCGCGGCCGATCATCTGCCAGAACTTCACCCAGGATTTTACCGGCTTGGCAAACACCAGGTTCACCACTTCGGGCACATCGATGCCGGTATCGAGCATGTCAACGGAGATGGCGATGCGAAAGTCGTTATCCGGCTTCTTGAAGTCGTCGATTAGGGCCTCCACATGAGCGATGCCGTTATGGATGACCTTGCATACCTTGCTGCCGTGCTGGGGATAAAGCTTGCAGAACACCTTTTCAAGATGCTCGGCATGATCCTGGCGCTGGGCAAAGACGATGGTTTTACCCACCAGCGAGCCAGTCTCATCCTTTATGCCGTTATTGATAAGGTTTTCAAGGATGATGCGGTCGGTATCCTCACTGAAAATCCTGCGCCCAATATCCTTTCCGGCGATACGGGTGTTCTGGGCCTCGTCCAGCCCAAGGTCCTCCTCCAGCTGCCGCTTCTGCTCCTCGGACATGTCTTTGTAGTGCATGCCGTCGCGCAGGAAGTCGGTAGTGAGGTCCTTGACCCGGAAAGGTACCAGATACGGCGGTTCATTATTGGTGGCCGCATCCAGACCGAACTCGAAGGTAGGGTCGGTACTTTCGCAACCGAATATATCGAAGGTGTTGCGGCTGATGAACTTCACCGGCGTGGCCGTCAGTCCCAGCTGCAGCGCATCGAAATATTCAAACAAATCACGATAACGGTTATAGATGCTGCGGTGCGATTCGTCCGCAATGATCAGATCAAAGAAGCCTACATCCAGCTGGGCAAAACGGTTCATCATGCCGGGATAGGTGGCAACATAGACCCGCGCTGTAGTGTCGATGGCATTGGTCTCGCCAATAATGCCGCGCGGCTCGCTGGGTAGATAAGTCTTGAAGGCATCGTTGGCCTGCTTGCGCAACTCTTTACGATCACACAGAAAAAGCACCCGTTTGGCCCAGCCGGTTCGCATCAGAAGTTCGGATAACGCGATGGCAACACGGGTCTTGCCTGTACCGGTTGCCTGAATGATCAACGCCTTACGCCGTTGCAGCTGAAAGTGTGCAGCCACGGTCTTGATCGCTTCAATCTGATAGGGCCGGTTGGCAATTTTCAACTCGGGGTTATTCTGCTCCAGTGTTTTACTGCGGTAGGTACGCTGATAGACCAGGTATTCCAGGCTGTCCTTGCTGTAGAAGCCGTACACGGGGCGATAGGTGTTGTACTGGACATCGTCCCAGATAAAGGTTTCGTAGCCGTTGGTGTAAAAAATGACCGGACGCTGATGGCCCATCCTCTCCAGCGCATCGGCATACAACCGGGCCTGCTCGCGCCCGGCCTGCAAACTCTTGTTACCGGAACGTTTGGCTTCCAACACGGCCAGTGGCTGGCCATTATCGCCCCAGAGCACATAGTCGACATAGCCCTTGCCGGAAGGGTTGGCCGGGAAGTCGACTTCAACCTCTTGCCCTACCACGCTAGGATTGGCAATATCCCAGCCGGCCTGCGTCAGCATGGTATCAATCAACAGCGCACGGGTTTTAGCTTCATTCCACTGCAGGCTGTCGGCCACCTGCTGGCTCTGCTGCCGACGCTTGTCCTGATCGGGTCCGGCGGGCGCTTCCACCCGGTATTTGCTCTGAGTGCGCTCGTATTCCAGCGTCTCGATCAGACGTTCGGTGGAGGCCTGCTGTTTATCCAGCTCTGACTTGTAGGCGCTGACGGTCTTTTTCAACTGCGCCAGCTCGGCCGACGGGTTAGGCACCGGCGCGAATGCCGGTAGCTCATCCTGGGCGCTGCCGTAATACTTCATCGCCATGTAGCAGGCGAGCTGATGTGATGTTTTCAGTGCCGCCTCTGCGGTGCGAAAATCCCCTGCACCACCGTGCGCCGTTTCGTTGCCCTTTACTCTAAGGAAGTTGATCTGGAATGCGAGAGAACGGCTGACGCAGCGCTCGAAAACGGGATCTCGCAACAGATCATTGAAGGTTGCCTGCGGCATTCGCGGCAGATGCTCGGCCTGATATATCGTTTTGGTCAGTTCCTCTGCAAACGCCCGCAAGCGTGTAAGGGTGCTGCCCGGATCGACATAAAGTACAGCCTCTGCCAAGGAACCCAGACGGGCCAAGACCAAATTACCCGATCGAAGGAACTCGAAATTGATCGAGGGAATAAATTCTGATCTATCCATGAATGACACACTTCCTATAGATGCCAACAATCGAAAGACGCATACCCCGAGTCTGATGCTGCATCTTACATCGGTTGATCTACCAACCCTGAAACTACCCTGTAGAGGGCAACAGGTTATCACTCCCCCAACACCACAATCTCTAGTTAAAAAACCACCGTCACGCCGCGAGCTCTACAAGAGCCGATACAATTAAACGCAAAGTTTAATACAGCACTCAGTCTGGGGAAACAAATCTGTTGCAATCTTGCAACAGTCGACATTCATAGCAATTTCCAGCACTTATTTAATCAGCCGAAGAACGGGTGTGTGTTGGAGCTGCGCGACAACGGCAGAAAAGGCATCCTCAACCTCCATCCCGCCCATAAGTAACTCGATCAACAGTTGGCGGGGTACTGGAGACTTGATGCTTGCGGGATATAGGCTTTTGTGAGCCTGGTAATGTGCAACCATCAGGCTTTTCGCATCAGACTCCGTTCGTCGCCCACCGGATTCCACCACAGGGACAAGCTCTCCCTCGAACTCCCTGGGACCGTCGTCTGTCCATGAGCCACCTGATTCCATCTGGGCCATCCAATCCTGCACACGGCTCTCCCCTGCCGGTAAAGTGCCGCCCCCACCCAAGTTGTTAATGACCTGTGCCAACCCCGCTGTAGTCAGCTGCAACCATTTCGGATTATTCGGGTTCTTCTCCAGCCAACGCCGGTTATTCAACCAATAGTTGACGGCCGACTTACTCATCAAAAATGTCAGCACATCGCGTCTCATCAGCTGTGCGGTCAAGTCTTGCTGACAACCCTGAGCAACTCGTAGCGCTGCAATGGTCATTGCGCGATCAACTTGGCCCGGAGTAGGCATGTCATAGTTTTTCTTGGCATAAAGTGTAAACATTATTCTTTTTCCCCTGCTAACCCAGAACTAGCTGTTGCCCTCTGCACTCGACTAACAAAGACCTGCACCACATCATCCTTGCCTACCCTAAACGCTTTGCAATCACCTCCTGTGCGGCTGCATAGCGCTGCTCCTCAGACATTGAAGCGTAGTACGGATGAATCTGCCCTTTGTTGAGCAGGGCTGCTTTGTCGCCGGTATCCGGGTTCGGCAGGAAGGACCGGATGGTCCGGTTGCCATCATTGCCCTGATACCAGCGGATATTGAAGGCACACAGGTTCTTGAAGAACACCATCTCGTAGTAGCCCGGCACCTTATGATGGATCCACCAGGCCAGCGAAGCCCAGTCGCCTGTCTTTTCGAAATGGTCCAGCCAGGCAGGGATAACAATGCAGCCGGTTGCACCCATCTGACCGTTGCCGTCCAATTCATCCCAGATATGGGCAGCCCGATTGCTCTCGTTGCTGGCGCAATTCATCTTTGCACTGTTGCCAAGGGCATTGACCTCGGGCGATCGATA
>JBLXCH010000055.1:0-19687 GCA_048265065.1 Motiliproteus sp.
CAGCAGTGCTGTTGGCGTCAGTCGGGGCGTAGCGCAGCCTGGTAGCGCACTTGCATGGGGTGCAAGGGGTCGAGTGTTCGAATCACTCCGTCCCGACCAAAAAACCCTAAAAAATCCAGTCACTTAGCGGTGACTGGATTTTTTTATGCTCACTGATTTTTCTGCTATCCCTAGTAAATCGCTTTCTGGTTGCCAATTGGTTGCCAATTGAGATTGTCTTGCTCAGACTCCTGTTATGTGAGTTGCAGCAAGTTTTCGAGAGTTCTAGCTCAACGGAGCCAAAAGCGCAGGGATCAGCATCATGAGGCCAGAGTCAGAAGCACGTCAGCAGATTGACCAGAAGCTACAACAAGCTGGCTGGGTCATCCAGGACATGAAGCAGCTTAATTTAGGTGCGGCGCGTGGCGTGGCTGTGCGAGAGTTTCCGACTGATTCTGGGCCTGCGGATTACGTGCTTTTTGTCGACAGGGTCTCCGTTGGGGTAGTTGAAGCTAAAAAGGACGGCGCGGGTGTAAACCTTACGATCACAGAAAGCCAAACGGAGCGCTACGCCAACGCCACACTCAAACATCGCCAAGACAATGCACCGCTGCGCTTCCTGTTTGAAGCAACCGGCAAGATCATCCGCTTTACCGATGGCGCCGATCCGGTGCCGCGTTCGCGTGAAATTTTCCACTTTTTCAAGCCGGAAACGCTGGCCGCCTGGCTGGCGCAGCCAGAAACTCTCCGTCGCCGTCTGGCCGAACAAATGCCAGCGCTGCCAGAAAGAAATCTGCGCGACTGCCAGATCAGCGCCGTTACCGGACTGGAAAAATCACTGGCTTTGAACAAACCCCGCGCCTTGGTGCATATGGCTACCGGCGCGGGCAAAACCTTCACCGCAATAACCTCGGTCTACCGTCTTCTTAAGTTCGGTGGTGCTAAGCGCATTCTATTCCTGGTCGATACCCGCAACCTCGGCAAGCAGGCGCATCAGGAATTCATGGCCTATACGCCGCCAGATGATGGCCGCAAGTTCACCGAGCTTTACAACGTGCAGCGGCTGGCTTCGCCCAACATCGATCCGCATTCGCAGGTGTGCATCAGCACCATCCAGCGCATGTACTCGATTCTGAGTGGTGAGCCGATTGATGAGACTGCCGAGGATGTTTCGCTCAACGAAGTACAGCAAACCGCCAAGCAGGAAAAGCTCGTCCGCTACAACCCGGCCGTGCCGGTGGAAACCTTCGACTTCATCATCATCGATGAATGCCACCGCAGCATTTACAACCTGTGGAAGCAGGTGCTCGATTACTTCGATGCCAGCTTGATCGGCCTCACCGCCACACCTGACAAACGCACCTTCGGCTTCTTCAACGAAAACATCGTCGCAGAATATACCTACGAGCAGTCCGTGGCGGATGGTGTCAACGTCGGTTACGACGTGTTTGAGATCGACACAGAAATCACCCAGAAGGGCGCGGAGCTGAAGGCCAAAGAGTGGGTGGACCATCGCGACCGCGCCACCCGTAAAAAGCGCTGGGGCGAAACCGAAGAAGACACCACCTACACCGGTAAGGAGCTGGATAAGTCGGTGGTGAACGTGAGCCAGATCCGTCAGGTGATCCAGGCGATGAAAACAGCAGTTGAAACGCAGATTTTCCCGGCGCGCAAAGAAACACCCAAGACCCTGATCTTCGCCAAGACCGACAGCCACGCCGACGACATCATCAACATCGTCCGCGAGGTGTACGGGCAAGGCAATGTCTTCTGCAAGAAGGTCACCTACCGTGCAGAGGAAGACGCAGACAGCATCCTCAGCAGCTTCCGAAACGACTATAACCCTCGCATCGCCGTCACTGTGGATATGATCGCCACCGGCACCGACGTGAAGCCCCTGGAAGTGCTGCTATTTATGCGTGATGTACGCAGTAAGGGTTACTACGAGCAGATGAAGGGTCGTGGTGTGCGCAGCCTGGATGGCGAAAGCCTGAAGCGTGTCAGCAACAGCGCTGATGGAGCCAAGACCCGCTTCGTGCTAATCGACGCGGTAGGCGTTGAAAAATCGCTCAAGACTGAAAGTCGCCCGCTCGAAAAGAAACCAGGTGTGGCGCTCAAGGATCTGCTGCAAGGCGTTGCAATGGGCAGCCGCGACGACGACACCGTGCTCTCGCTTGCCAACCGGCTGGTGCGGCTGGCAAAGCAACTGGACGACAAGGCACAGGCACGCATCGAGAAGGTCAGCGGTGGCATTCCAGTAGGTGAGCTCGGCAAAGGTCTGATCGCCGCGCTGGACCCCGATGCCATTGTGCAAGCCGCGCTGGCCTCAGCCAAGGCCAAGGGCATCACCTGCTCTGAAGACACCTTGCTGCCCGAAGAGATTGAAGCCGCCCGAGCTGAGCGCGTTGCTTCTGCCTGTGCGCCCTTCGACAAGCCGGAACTGCGTGAGGAGATTGAAAACTGTCGTCGCGAGCGAGAACAGCTCATCGACCACATCAACCTCGATCAGGTCACCTTCAGCGGGTTTAGTGAGCAGGCCGAAACGCAGGCCAGTGCGGTGATTCAGTCCTTTGCCGACTACATCGCTAAGCACAAGGATGAAATCGCCGCGCTGGGTTTTTTCTACCAACAGCCCTACCAACGCCGTGCGCTCACCTTTGACATGCTGGAAGACCTGCACGCACACCTGAGCAAACCGCCATTGATGCTCACTACCGAGCGACTGTGGAGCGCCTATGCCCGTGTGCAAACCTCAGCTGTGAAAGGCGTCGACCGCAATCGGCAGTTGACTGACCTGGTGTCTTTGGTGCGCTTTGCGCTAGGCCTGGATGGCGAACTCAAGCCCTTTGCTGACGAAGTGGATAAGCGCTTCCAAGCTTGGATCTTCCGCCACAACGCCCAGCGCGGTACGGCCTTCACGCCGGAGCAGACCGAATGGTTGCGCCTGATGAAAGATCACATTGCCAGCAGTTGCAGCATCAGCCGCGACGATTTTGATTACGCCGAATTGGCCGACAAGGGCGGCTTGCAAAAAGTCTGGGGCCTGTTTGGCAAGGAACTGGATACCTTGATGAACGACATGAATTTGGAGTTGGTGGCGTAATGGCTTTCACGATGACCGTTGCCGAAGTCATTGCGGCAGACACAACCGGATTGCTCTCAAAGCACCCTCGCTGGGAGCGAGTTCCGCTCGCTCAAGTTGCTGACATATTGAATGGAGCGCCTTTTGACTCGGCTCTGTTTAGTAACTCTGAAGGCATGCCGCTGGCACGAATCCGTGATGTGCTCACTGGAGATACCAGCACCTATTACACCGGCCCATATGAAGAGGCTTACATCATTAGACAAGGCGATTTGCTCGTCGGTATGGATGGTGACTTCAACTCTGGTTTTTGGGGGGTCAGGCCGGCCTTACTGAATCAGCGGGTGTGCAAGATCACGCCCATTGAACAGTACTATGACAAAAGATTGCTGTCGCTGACTCTTCCGGGCTATCTCGCTGCCATTAATGCGAATACTCCGTCAGTCACAGTCAAACACTTATCCTCCAAGACCATCGGTGAGATTGAACTGCCACTACCGCCACGCGCCGAACAAACCCGCATCGTCGCGAAACTCGAAGAGCTGCTCACCGACCTTGATGCCGGGGTGGCCGAACTCAAGGCCGCTCAAAAGAAGCTGGCGCAATACCGGCAGTCGCTGCTGAAAGCCGCCGTGGAAGGTGCGCTCACGGCTGAGTGGCGGGCGAAAAACACCCCCGCCGAAACCGGCGCGCAACTGCTGGAGCGCATCCTCACCGAACGCCGCGCCCGTTGGGAAGCCAAACAACTCGCCAAGTTTGCGGAGCAAGGCAAAACCCCGCCCAAGGATTGGCAGAAGAAATACCCCGAGCCGGTGCTGCCGGATACCACCAGTTTACCGGACCTACCTGAGGGGTGGGTCTGGGCAAGTGTGGACCAATGTGCTTTGGACGAGTCGGCAATTACCGACGGCCCGTTTGGGTCAAATTTGAAATCGTCCCATTACCAAGAGGATGGGCCCCGTGTAATTCGGCTCCAGAATATCGGTGATGGAGAGTTTATTGATGCGAAAGCGCATATCTCGCAAGAACATTACGACGGGTTAACAAAGCATGTGGTTGAGACAGATGACCTGGTCGTAGCGATGCTTGGCGAAGTACTTCCGAGGGCATGCATTATTCCGCCAGGGGTGTCTCCTGCCATTGTTAAGGCTGATTGCGCAAGGATTCGTTTGAATCTTGCTCTCGCAATCCCTCGCGTAGTTATGTCGCAACTTAACTCGAAGCCTGTTCGTGATGCCGTTCTAAGTTTCGTCAAGGGTATTGGGCGACCCCGCGTAAATCTTGGTCATATTCGAGCCATCCCCTTGGCTATCTCTCCAATGGAAGAGCAACACGAGATTGAAAGGGTGCTGATTGATGCTGAAGTTTCAATTGAGGAACAACTAAAGGCCATCGATCTCTCCCTTAAACAGTCTTCGGCCCAACGCCTGAATATCCTGCGTACCGCCTTCTCTGGTCAGTTGGTTCCACAAAGTCCCAATGATGAGCCCGCCAGCGCGCTGCTCGAACTTATTCGTGCCGAGCGGGCGGAACGTGCCAGGCAACCAAAGGCTCGGAAGATAAAAAAAAATAGGGGGATCACCATCGTGGCGAGTGAACTGAGAGATGTGCTTGCCGAGGCGGGCGACTGGATGCCTGCTCAAGAAGCCTTCCGCCTCTGTGGGGTTGTTGATGGTGCTTTGACCGAACGCATTGAGGAGCTATATGCCGAACTGCGCAAGCTTGATGTTGTAGAAAAGCGCCTAGAGGTTAAGCCGGAATTAGATTCACAAGGCCGTAAAATTGGTGACTTGCTTAAGCTAAAGGCGCAGTAAAAATGCGTTTAGACAAGCTCACCATCGGCAGCACCAAGGCCAGCCCGTCCCACCAGTTCAAGAACCTAAAGAATGTCACCATCGATTTCGATCAGGATCACTGGGTAACGGTGGTGATCGGCTGGAACGGAACTGGAAAATCCAACGTGCTCGAAGCACTGGCTATTATTTTTCGCGACCTGATCGCTCAAGAGCGTAAACCTGCCTTTGCTTTCCAATTAGCTTATCGCATGGGCGCAGGCGAGAACGTGCGCCATATCCACATCGATGCCGATCCGGATCGGGGCAAAGAACCTTTTATGATTCACGTAGCCACCGATACCGAGGCGCGGGGTGAAGGCACGCTGATTCCATTGATAGATGGAGAAGAACCTATATCGGCCCTGCGTGGCAAACCGATCAAGCTCACCTCATTTCTGAAGGCGGATAGTGAGTACCTACCGCGTTATGTATTCAGTTATTACTCCGGTGAAGGCTCGCGAATGTATGACATATTTGCGCCTTATCTGAAGGACTATTATCAGAAACTAATACGGTCAAAGACTGACCCGGAGCCTAAACGTCTATTTTATGCTTTGCCAGTGCACAGTCAGTTTGTGCTACTCGCATTTCTTATCAATCCGGTCGACTCAACAAAAGATTTTTTTCGCGACAAACTCGGTATTGATTTAGAAACTGGAATTGAGTCAGTTCTCTTTGAGTTGCGTGAGCCAGCATGGAACTCTAAGGAAGGTGACGAACGATTTTGGTGTTCTCGGGGGTTGGCGCAACGTTTTTTGGACCGGTTAATGAATGTATCCATGGCGCCCATCACGATAAAGAGGAAAGTCCCAAAATCAATTTGGAATAAAAATAGTACCGAAAATGAATATAAATATCTTTACGTTAAGGATATCGAGTCACTTAGAGGTCTAGTTGGTAATCAACAAAGCAAAGAGTTTTTTCGTGATTTAGAAAGCACTTTTGTATCTGATTTAATCGAAGCTGTACACATAAGAATTAAACTCAAGAAAAATGACGGTAGTGTTGTTTTTCGGGAGCTAAGTGAAGGTGAGCAGCAATTGCTTACTGTTCTGGGTTTGCTGCACTTTACAGCTGAAGATGAAAGCCTATTTTTACTGGATGAGCCGGATACACATCTAAATCCGCGCTGGAGTGTTGATTATTTGCACTATCTGGAATCCTTTATCGGGAAGAATAGTAAGGACCAAGATAGCAGCCATGTCGTATTGACGACCCATAATCCCTTGGCTATTGCAGAGCTGGTGAAGGAGCAGGTGCAGATCCTGTATCGCGAAGCCGGAAGCCGCACAGTGCGGGCCGAGAATCCTGCCGTCGATCCCAAAGGCATGGGCTTTGCCGGGATCGTGACCAGCGATATGTTCGGCTTGGGTACCAGCCTAGACAAAGCCACGAATGAGGATCTGCTAGCACTTCATCAACTCTCCACTCAGCAGCCCCCTCTCAGCGATGCAGATCGGGCCAAACTCGTTGAAATCCGCACGCGCCTTGAAGGCTTGGATTTTAACTTTGCGTCGAGGGACAGGCTGGAGCAAGAGTATCTACGTGCCCGATTTGATCTAGCTGCAGACGGCGATATCGACGGGGCCATCGTCACTCCGGAGAACAAGCAAAAGGCTCTCGACGCCCTGGTGCAAAGCCTGCTGCGCAGCTTGCAGGAGGGTCAGGCTTGAGATTCATTCAGATTCCGACGCCCCCACATCTACCAGCACGCTGGCCCAAGGTTTATGCAGCCAGGCTCTCAAAGGTCAATTTGTTGGCCACCCACACTCTTCGATCTGACTACATCAAGAAAAACGGTAGCTGGGGCTTGCTAAAAAAATGGCTCGCCAATGCCAGTGGCCAAAAATGCTGGTATTGCGAAGCGAAAAGCACGCGCGCACCGTTTGATGTCGACCACTTCCGACCCAAGCTGGGCATCACTGTGGATGGAGTGAAGCTGGCGGGTCATGACGGGTACTACTGGCTGGCCTATGAGTGGTGGAATTTCCGACTGTCATGCCAACGGTGCAATCGACCGGAGAATGACGACGCCGACGTACAGCACGGTAAAGCCAATGAATTCCCTATTCGTTATGAGGCACAACGTTGTGCACTGCCTTCGGGACAACTTAATTCGGAAACGCCCAGATTATTGGACCCTTGTGCGCAGGTTGATTGCGAGTTGCTCGCCCATGGTATTGATGGCGAAGTTAAGCCAGTCGCTCTAGATGGGACCTGGGAATACACGCGTGCGCGATACACGATTGATCGCTTGGGATTCAATGACTGGAACACGCCAGAAACCAAAAAAAAATCTTGGCGAGTTCTCGATGATTTGATTCGACTTGCCGGTAATCAACCTGCTGTTCTCACGCACTTGCAAGAACATTTATCTATCGATCATGAATACTCCAGCTTCTTCCGATCAGCCATTGGCACGCATCGGGACAAGGCTTGGGTGGAAGCACTTTTATGAACACAAGCACCCTCGTCCAGAAAGTCTGGAGCTTCTGCCACACCTTGCGCGATGACGGCGTAGGCTATGGTGATTACCTCGAACAGCTCACCTACCTGCTTTTTTTGAAGTTAGCGCACGAGTACGCGCAAGAGCCCTACAACCGAGATACCCATATCCCCAAGGGCTTCGACTGGGCCAGCCTGACCTCCAAAGTGGGCGAACCTCTCGAGGCACATTATCTCGCCACCCTGCACAAGCTTGGGAACGAGCCGGGTATGCTGGGCGCTATCTTTTTTAAAGCCCAGAACAAAATTCAGGACCCGGCAAAACTTTCACGCCTGGTGCAATTGATTGATGCCGAAAGCTGGATCAGTCTGGACGCCGACACCAAGGGTGACCTGTACGAGGGCCTGCTGCAGAAGAACGCCGAAGACACCAAGAGCGGTGCCGGGCAGTATTTCACGCCACGCGTGCTGATTGATGCCATGGTTGCCTGCGTGCGCCCCGAACCCATGAAAACCATTGCTGATCCGGCGTGCGGCACCGGCGGCTTTTTCTTGGGAGCTTACAACTGGCTGACACGCCCGGGCGCCAAGCTGGACAAGCGTCAGAAGGAATTTCTGCGTGACCAGACTTTCCACGGCAATGAAATCGTACCGAACACGCGTCGTATGTGCTTGATGAACCTCTTCTTGCACAACATTGGCGAACTGGATGGGGAGCCTTCTGTTGAGCGTTCTGATGCCCTGATCTCCGAGCCCAAACGCAAGGTGGATTACGTGCTGGCCAACCCGCCCTTCGGCAAGAAGAGCAGCATGACCATCACCAATGAGGAGGGTGAGGAAGACAAGGAGGCACTGACCTACGAGCGCCAAGATTTCTGGGAAACCACGTCGAACAAGCAGCTCAACTTCCTGCAACACATCGTCAGCACGCTGAAGGTGGATGGCAAAGCGGCCGTGGTGTTGCCAGATAACGTTCTGTTTGAAGGCGGCGCAGGCGAAAAAATTCGTCGCAAGCTGCTGGAGAACTGTGATGTGCACACGATATTGCGCCTCCCCACCGGAATCTTCTACGCCCAGGGCGTGAAGGCTAATGTGGTGTTTTTCGACGCTAAGCCCAAGGACGGACAGACCCACACCAAGGGCATCTGGTTCTACGATTTGCGCACCAATAAGCACTTCACTCTGAAGACGCGCCCGCTCAAGCTGGACGATTTGCAGGATTTCATCACGTGCTACAACCCAGAAAATCGTCACGAGCGAATTGCAACCGAACGGTTCAAGTTTTTCAGTTATGAGGAGCTGATGGCGCGCGACAAGGCCAGTCTCGACATCTTCTGGCTCAAGGACGATAGCCTGGACAACCTCGAGGATCTGCCGCCGCCGGATGTGCTCCAACAGGAAATCATTGAGCACCTTGAAGCGGCACTGCTCGCTTTTCGAGAGGTATCTTTGAGTTTGCCTCGATCAGAAGTAGTTGATTGATCTAAATTCGGGCAGGAGAAGACATGAGCCGAATGTGGATGGTACGTGGCGAATCTGGAAGCCTTTACGATGCTTTTCGCGAGCGTGAAGTGGCGGCAGTCGGCTGGAGTCAGTTAGCACCTCATGCAAAGCTCGGCGTTGGGCGTAAAGAGCTCACTGCGGTATATCAAGCACTTGAACCGCAGCTCAAGAAGGGCTCTGTGGTCGCAGGCGCTTCGCAAGTGTGGCGCTTCGTCAACGAAGTCGCAGTCGGTGATTGGGTTGTGACCTACTCGCCAGCTAACCGCTTGTATCTTGTCGGTAAGGTAGTCGGTCAGGCGGAGCATCATCCGGAATGGGCAGAGCAGGGCATGGCTCTGGTGCGCAAGGTTCAGTGGCAGCAACAGGAGCTGCCCCGCGATAACTTGGGTACCAGCACTAAGAACAGCTTGGGCTCGACTCTGACCTTGTTCGAAGTACCTTCCGATGCCACTGCTGAAGTGTTTGAGGCGTTGAAAGGTAAGCCAGTAGCGCCGAAGGAAGATGAGGCCGAGGAAAGCATTGCTGACCCGCTGGCAGATGTTGAGGCTCAGGCACTGGAGCGTATCAAGGATCGTGTAAGCGAACTGGATTGGGATGACATGCAGCAGCTCGTAGCAGGAATTCTTCGCGCTATGGGTTACAAGACCCAAGTCTCGCCACCTGGTTCTGATCGAGGCAAGGACATTGTCGCCTCACCTGACGGCTTCGGCTTCGAGCACCCGCGTATCGTCGTGGAGGTTAAGCACCGGAAAGGGCAGATGGGTAGCCAGGAGATCCGCAGCTTTTTAGGCGGTCGACACAAGGATGATCGAGGTCTCTATGTGAGTACGGGAGGCTTTAGCAAAGATGCGCAGTACGAGGCTGACCGGGCGTCTATTCCCCTGGCGATGTGGACACTGGATCACGTGGTGCGAGCGCTCATTGAGCATTACGACGCAACCGACGCTGAGACCAAGCGCATCGTGCCTTTGAAACGACTGTATTGGCCCGCGTGATTCTGGGCTTGCCTATGAGGATTATTCGCCTGAAGGATGTCATCGAGTCGACTGGCATCGCACGGTCCACAATCTACAAGCTCGTTGGTGAGGGGGAATTCCCAAAGCCAGTTCCGCTGGTTGGTCGGACTGTTGGCTGGGTTGAAAGCGAAGTTCAAGAGTGGATCCGGGGCAGGATAGCGCAGCGAGATCTCAGTTAAGTTTCGATAGCCTCATCGAAGCGTGATGGGGATCGGGTTCTACCCTGTTAGCACGGACTCTTTCGAGTAAGCTCGGGAAGAGTTGTTCGAGAGAGCAAGCTATCTTTGTAAAGAAGCAGCCAGGCCATTTGGCACGTGGCTGCCACGTGTTTGGCAGTAGGCGTAACTGAAAAAGTAAACCTGAATCGGCTACAGCCAAGCACCCCATCATTAGGGTGCTTGGCTGTAGCCGATTAGTTTGAGCTATACGTGCGGTGTGTTATGCCCGTGGTTCGGTTTTTCTCAGGAACCTGGAAAAGAACCAACAGGCCAGTAAGACGCCCACCAACAGCGGCGGAAAGCGCACCAACACCATGATGGTGGCCACGAAAATGCCGCTGCCAGCCAGTGTGCTGATAAAGACGAATAGATAGAAAATGAAGCGCGGTAGGGTCATGGGCGTATCTCTTGAGTGGGGGCAGGCACGGCCTGACGCTGAACCTGTCGCTCCAGTTTCGCGGCCAGTGAAGGCTGCTTGGCTTCTGCAGGCAGACTGGTTTCTGTAGTGGGAAAGAACTCCTCAGCGATGGCTCCAGCGTCTTCCTCGCTATCCTCGAAGGCGCCATTGCTGAAACCGCGCAAAGCTGCTTCATCCAGTGCGGCTTGATCGAAGCCTGCTGCTTGCCGCTGAGTATCCAGTCCATTGGCGCTCAGCAGTGCCTCCTCCATGCCCATACCACCGCGTACCGTGAGATCAACGTAGAAGATTGGTGTGCCATGACTCTGCCGCGTCGACTTGCCGCGTAGGCGTAGCTCCAGAGGCAGGCACGCCAGGCGGTTGCCGGAAATGGCATGGAAGTAATGCAGCCGAGCGGCGAGGGTGCGGATGCTGTTGAACCCGGTGGTGCGGAACACGAAGCTGCCCAGCGTATCGTCATCGCCAATGACCACGTTCAGTCGACCGTAGGGTTTGCAGGCGCCACCCTTGGCCAGAGGACAAGCATCCGGCGAGGGGCAGGGTAGCGACTGCATGCCCTCCTGGGTCGCGCGCTTGCAGGTCTCGCCATTACCCACGCAGACAGGCCTCCCAGACTGCCGATCGAACAGGGTGTATTCGGCTCGGAAATTGAGCTCCGGCTCGTTGAACAGCAGGCGTACGGGTATGCTGCGCAGCTTGTCCTCCTTGCCCTGACGCAACTCATCATTAAGCGGATGCAACAGCCAGCCGTCCTTGCCTTGGACCTGTGAAGTGATGGTGAACTGGTCATCTTTCTCCGGCAGGCGTTTGCCGTTTTTCTCGATGATCTTGCCGATGGAAATCCGCCCGAGTACCGGCGGGGTGATAGCCAGGCCTTTAAGCATGGTGGTTCTCCTGGAGATAAAAAAGACCAGCCACGCAGCGCGAACTGCATGGACTGGCCAAGGGGAGGGAATGGGTGAGAGAGGTTAAAATCATCCGACTAGAAAGCGCCGCGCACCGGGTTTCAGCAGCGGGTACTTGGCCTGCAGGTGGGGCTTATCCTTAAGCAGTTGCACGACATCGAGGCCGATGCTGTCCTTGGCCTTGCGCCAGGAGACGTAGCCGCTGGAGAATTCCGCCCGGCTGGCCCCGCCCATTGCTTGTTGCAGCATCTGCTTGAGCTCAGCCTCGCGCTTTTCCTTGTCAGAAATCGAATGGCGTACGGCCTTGAGCTCTATGAAGGCCGCGCTCAGACCAGCATGGCTGCTGAAGTCGATGACCTGGCCGTTGTCCTCCGGATAAAGACAGCGCAGTGCAGATTCAGCGGAGTCCGTTCCATCGGCTGGTGGTGGTGTGTCGGTTTCCACGTACTGCCAGAAACGACGCTCTAACTCGATCAGGCGAGCAATCATTTGCTCGTCCCGCTCGATGCGGTGGATCTCCAGGCTTTGGCCACCGAGCAGCACCGCTACATCCGCCGCCTGCTTGCCGGTGACGGCGAGCTGGTGCATCACTTGAAGCTGCACATACTCGGGCACGCCTTCCTTCCAGAGGCGTGCGCCGTTGATGCCGGCGGTCTTGCATTCGAGGATCTGCACAGCGTCGGTACCGATCACCTCGCGGTCGATGTTGGCCAGCATCCAGGGCAGTTCAGGATCCGGATGCTGCAGCACAGCATTGATGCGTCGTACCTTGTGCTTGGTGCGCTTGCTGTAGTGCCAGGCCACGATAGGTTCCAGGACATTACCCCAGTACATCGGACTTTCCTGATCCTGAGGATCGGCCTTGGGCATGCCCGTATCGCGACCAGTCTTTTCCAGCCACAGCTCCAGTTGTGATTTGTAAGGGTTGAGGCCAACCGCCGCCGCCGCATCCGAACTGCCGATGCCCTGATTGCGGATTTGTAGCCAGTCCTCCCGAGGGAGCTCTTTGGTACTGATCAGGCGCAGCGCCGGGCGTACCTTGCCCTTGTTGCTCAATGGAGTCGCTTTCATCGCATCACCTTGTAGGCATAAAAAAGCCCGGTCAGCGCAAGGCCGACCGGGCGTCGTGGGTTAGGAAAGCGGGTGGTCAAGCGATCAATTGCAGCGCAGAGTCCAGAGCACGTTGCTTGATCTGGGCGCCCTGGCCGAACCAGGCCGAGTCCATGCGGTACTCGTTGCTACGAGCCCGCCGTTCGTGGTCGACGAACTCGGTCACGGCGTTGAGTAGACCCCAGGCAGTGCCATTGGCTGACTCCAACGTGCTACCGCGACCCCGTCCTTCGTACAGGCTTTGCACCTTACGCAGCGCGCGTTCGTTAGGTAGCACTTCCGGCAGAGCACCGGTTGGTGATGTTTCACACAGCACGTTCATGAAAAAGCCCAGCGCCTCATGCCACTGCACTTTTCGCTCAGCCAGTGCACGCATGCGGTACATGAAGTCGTCCCATTGCGAGACGGCGATACCGAGTTGCTTCTTCACCACCTTGGGATCGAAACGAGTGTTGTGCGGCACCTTGATCGCGCGGCAGGTTCCGTCCAAGGCGATGGTCAGGGTGTTGTTGCAGACCACCCGCACGGTGGTCGGAGTGGCAGTGGTGGCCAGTGTTCCATCACACGAAGTAGCCAGCAGCAGGTAGCCGTTAACGTGGTCGTTACCCTTGACCGCAGCATCTTGCCCGGTACGTGCCAGTGCCCAGAACTTGCGTCCACCTTTGAGCACGCCGGCTGTTTCCAACTCGTAGCCGGAGACCTCGGTGAGATCGCGGTAGAACTCCAGCACCTCACGGGGTTGTACGGTGTGATAGCGCTGCGAGACCACAGAGAGCGGGGCTTTGGTGTCCGAGCGAAAGAGCACCTTTTGTTCCGGGAAGGAGTGAATGGTACCCAAGTGGCCGACAGCATCGGATTTGAAATGCACGGGGCTTTCAAGGATCTGCCAGTCCATACTGGCTTCGCGTTGCCAGACATCGATGGGCTGCTTCTGGGTGAGCTGATTGCCAAGGCCGTGCCACGGAGTGGCGCCAGAGTAGGCCATGGTTTCGACGAGGTGTGCCATGAGAAAGATTCCTTGCGAGCAGCCAGGCATAAGCGCTGCGCATCGCGCAGCACGCCTGAAGAGTGAGTGTGTGAGTTGAAGGCAGAGAGAGGAGGCGTGCAGGCCTGGTCAGGCCGGGGTGCTACGTGTGTTGAAGCGGTAGCCACATTCCTGGCATTGGTTGTTTAAAAAGACTTGATGGTCGAGCTGGTCACCCAGTTGCGCGCCCACGAGGCAGCCACTGACACCGCCGACCAAGCCGCCGACAACAATGCCGACAGCTGCTCCGCTTGCGGCTCCAAACGGTCCTGCGAGTGAGCCTACTGAAGCCCCGGTTTCACCAGAGATTCGGGCCAAGGTGATACCGCGCGCCATGCCGCTAATCGCACCTATAGAGGCCCCGATTTTGAGCGCGGATCGTTTCTGGGTGATGAGCACTGATGAACAACGTGGACACTGCAATGACATGGTTCAAGCTCCATGTGGGGTAGGTTCATGGCAGTGATATAGATCTGAAAAAAAATGGAGTAATAGATAGGCGATCAGTGGCGATTCAGGCTGTAGGTAGCAATGGTGTTCATGGGCTTGTCCTCCGCGGACGCGAGGACAAGGATGGTTGGCAGAGGTAGGGGCGCTAACCGGCCAGGAGCGGTCACTTGCAGATGGAGTTGCTTAATCCATACAGACCATGGACACACCACCAGCGTTTACGTAGCCTCGGAGCAGGTCTTGTCGCTTCCACTCCATTACTCATTGTCGCGTTTCAAACGCTCAACTCAATGGGATCAAGGGATTATGCATGGACAAGGAACGTTATGCGACACAAGTGGCGGAAACATTAGCCCACATGTGTCGCCTGCTTATAGTTAGACTACGAGATACATATGCAGGAAAAGCAATCCCCCAAAAGAGACCCTAGAGTTCTTGTGTTCGTTGACGCTCTAGTAATATTGGCCCCGCTAATACTTTACTTATGCATCCTCCTGTTAAATGGTGATGTTAAATTCTTACTCCACAAGGCAGAATGGAGCTTTGTCACTGTATTCTATCTCGTAGAAGTACTTAGGGATCAGATTAAAAGGCAACGCTCCGAGGGCTTCCATGAAGACCAAACTGAAGCCGGGGTTGTTTTCTTTAGTTTAATATTGTCACTTGGGGTTCTCGTTCTCTTTGCAGACTTTAGAAATACCATTGAGCTTTCGCCCTTGCCTGAAATGGCTTTTTTGGTGGCCAAATTCGGCATGTTCATACTTTCTGCATTATTGTTCATCTACTATCGTCATAAAAAATACAAAGCAAACATAAATGAAAGTTCCGTCTAATAAAGCGCTCAACTGTCGCTCACTTCGTTCGCGGGCAGTCAAAAGCGCAGCTTTTGACTGCCCATTAGCTTAATCGTTAGGTGTTTCGAGAAAAGTCATGAAAAACTGTGCTTACTGTGGAAAGTCTGAAAAGCTCACAAAGGAGCATATTTGGCCTAGCACTCTGATAAAAAAATATGAAGACCTCCTGACATACAATAAAAATCAGAATAAATTCTACAAAGGCGATGCGGTAGTAAAGGACGTATGCAGCGAGTGCAACAACGTTCATCTCAGCAAGCTTGATTACTATTTAAGCAATCTATTCGATACGCACCTAAAGAAAATTCTAAATCCTGGCGAGAACGCCCACCTCGAATATGATTACGACCTACTGCTCAGGGCCCTGCTAAAAATATCCTTCAACTCAGCACGCTCATCTGCCAGTGATAAAACGATTAAAACACACAGAAAATTCACCAAGTACATTCTGGAGGGAATCTGCAGGGGCAGCATTATGCTTAGACTGCAAATCGTCACTGCATCTAAAGCCCAAAACCTCCAAGATAACACCGAAAAAATGGTTAGGCCGGAAGTTATGCGGTGTGCAGACATAGATTATGACGGTGCATTGGGTAATCGTTTTATGGTCAGATTGATTGCAATAAATAGCTTTTGGTTTTACATAATAATTCCATACAAAAACGAACCTCCGCACAAGTGGCGGGAATTCCTTGATGGATTTTGCAATTGGATTATCCGGCCTGGGATTGTTGTAAATCCCTCATTAAGCAAATTAGAAATTTCTGTAGAGAAAACAACATATTTTAACCCCCAGCTACTTGGCAGACTTCTAGATGCCAACCCTGGAACCTAACAAATGGTTCAGGTCGTTCGCTCCGCTCACTCGCAGACGGGCTAAAGCCCGCCCCTTAACCAAACGTTATGAGCACCAATAATCATGGGCAACTACACAGATCTTGAGCTCGACTTCGTAGAGAGAACAATCTTTCTAATCGAGCAATACACGAATCTAATCCAAGAAAGGCCCTTTGCAGAGCAGCTTAACTACACTCTCACAATAAATTGCCTGCTAGGCCTTGTGGTCATGCCCAAGGAGCGGGTAATAACCTACGTATCGAAAGAAAAACTAAGCGCTGAAAATTTACAGAAAATGGGGCTGTTTCACTCAAAAATTGACGACTCAATAGAAACCTTGCGGGACTTAATTAGAAACCTGAGGCACGCCATTGCCCACTTCAGCATTGACGTCATCTCCGAGTGCGACAAAAAGCTAATTGATCGTATAGTCTTCAAAGGCACAGAGGATCAATCTCAAGTCATTGCTAATTTCAGGGCACAAGAAATTTTTCCATTTTTACAATATTACGCTAACAATCTTATTGAAAATATGAGACGGCATCGTGCGTAAGCTCATAACAATGGACTCACCTGCCGCTCACTTCGTTCGCTGGCCAGAGAAAAGCTGCGCTTTGGCCTTTTCGTTAGCTTAATCGTTAATGTCCGCTTCTGGCCGATTCTGTTGAAAAAGTTCTGTCGAGATTTTTGCGTTTGAATGAGCCTGATCGACGTTGAAAAAGGTGTACTTAGAAGGCGGAGCTGCCTTGGCTTTTACGTAGCAACGCCAAAATCGAGCGTTTTTTGAGCTGCCGAGAAGCAGCTCTCTCAGAAGGCGGCTTTTTCAACAGGGTCGGCAGACTCCAGCCTGCTGGTGATTTTGCAGGTTTCGACTACGCGGCGTCCTGCGCTGATGCTCACCTGATCAGGGAGTTCGCCAGCCTGGACTTCACTGACAGCGCGCAGAGCGTTGTGCTTATCGGTGGCCAGGCACTGGCAAGGCTCATTTGGCCACTGCACTGGCTGTGTCCGAACCCGCCCCAGGGACGGTAGTGTGGCGTTGGCGGTCGTGCGCTGGTCTCGTCGGTTCTATTTCGCAGTTCGTGTTGGTTCCTCTGCTCCTGAGTTGGTTCCTTTCTTGAGTTTGCTCCCTTTATCCGAGCATCAAAGGATGGTCGGAATTAGCTATGTATCACTGGGCGGCTTCGTCTCTCCCTGATTTTTCATGACTAAGAGCCGATCAACAACAAGCAGATCGCCCGTTAATCGCAGTGGGTCTTTGCGCCTCGGGCCTCGTGATGGCCATCTAACTTCTCGTAGGCGAACCTCTCCTGCGTTCCTCTGTAGATTTTCACTGCGTCTTTCATTGGTTCGCCAGGGCACAGGTTGCATCGCTTTCTCGCCTGGTTCAGAAGGTGGACCTTCACATAGGTATGGCTCACAGGTGCATGACATTTTCTGTACCCGGCTTGGTCCAACGCTCCGCAGCTATTGAGGATTTTGTAGTGGCCATTGTGTGAGTGAACATCCCCAAACCCGATGCGTAGGGGAGGGAAAAACCTTTTGGGATCATACGTTTACGGGGTGAAAAAAATTACACGCCGTATCAGGGATAGTTGGCCGAAGGGATAGGAGGATACCTTTTTCACATCGCTTGGGATGTGAAAGGAGATATGCGATGACAATGGGTATCAGTAATACGCCTAGCATTCTGAGGGTCCGGCACGTGACCGCACGACTGGGTATCAGTCGATCTGCGATCTACGACTGGATGGATCCTAAGTCGCCAAGGTACGACAGTACCTTTCCAAAACCTATCCGGCTTGGCAGGGCTTCGATTGGTTGGCTTTCAACCGATGTAGAGGCTTTCATCGAGTTGCGTATTGCATTGCGAGATGGCCAGTAATAGTCGGATTTTTATAGTTATATCTTGTACTAACTACGTATATTAAAAATTCTTCAAAACTCTTTCTGAGAACTGTGTTTCTGTGGTTCTTGTTGGGTGTTGGTTGGTTTTTGTTTTTGGTTTGTATGTTATTCAATTCAATTTCTTAGTTCTCATTAGTTTGGATGTGTTAATTATTACGTTGTTTTATTGATTTGAGTGATTGGGGATATTGGTGATGCTTGGCGAGTGGAGAGATCTATTGTGAGTAGAGAAGGGTTTGTTGCCTTGATTAGTAAAGGAGCAATGGCCAGTGGGCACGATGGGTTGTTCGAGGCTGGGGGAGTAGATGTCGGGAGTATTTTGTCTATAAAGACATTCTCTGAGTTGGCTAGAGCGTTTGTCGAAAGTTCAGGTGAGGCCTTTCATCTTAAAGATAATAGAATTGTTCCAGCAACAGCAGGGAGGAAGTTTATTAAATTGATCAGGAGGGGGTGTGTGAACCTTGATAAGGTCTATGCCTTTGAGCCGTACGCAGCACTGGTTATGGAGGAAGTAAAATGGCCAGAGGTTTGTTCTCTGTTAGATCATGTTAAATATGGTGGAAATAGTCCGATGGTGTTTGAGGCCCTAAATGGGCTTACTGATCACATTCGTGATAAAGGGCGGATGCCGGCATTTCGGAGGAAATTGAATAGTTACCACCGGTCTGCTAATAAAAACTATAAAGGACTCCTAGGGTATGAGAAGGCATTGTTTGATTGTCACTCAAGGATGCTTGTGCTTCGCATAGATTTATTCTATCGAAAGGGATTTTGTAAAGCCAGGCAAGAAATGGCCCTGGAGCATCGAAAGCGGCTCTTTGATAATTCTAGGTCTAATAAGTTGTTCAGGCATATGCTGGGCTACGTAACAAAGCTAGAGCATGGGATGGAAAAAGGATTTCACTTTCATTGCATGTTTTTCTTTGATGGCTCGAGGGAAAGAGAAGACATTACTCTGGCAAAAAGAATAGGCGAGTACTGGGTTTCGGTTATTACTGAGGGGATGGGTGGTTACTACAACTGCAACTACGCCAAAGAAAAATATAGATACTGTGGCATCGGGATGGTAGCCCACAGCGATCTGGAGAAGCGGGAGGGCTTGAGGATGGCTATGGTGTATTTGACCAAGACAGACTTGTATATGAGGCTAAAAGCCAAAGGGCGTGCGCTCACCAGAGGGGTAATGCCTGGTGTTCATAGTGGAAAAGGGCGGCCACGCGGGGCTGCCTAGGTAGATGGATGTAGGGAAGTCCTATTTATCCTTTGGAGGGCTTTAGCACGGTTTCTTTTAAGGCGTTCTTAATTGAGTCGCACTCATACCTCCAAGTCTTGAGAAGACGATCATAAATGCTTTTTCCCGTGATGCGTGGGACTCTGTGTTCTTGGATGAATACTTCAACTAGTGTTGGTGGTTGCTTGTTTTTGTTATTCTCATTCGCTGGTGATTTAAGTGAGGTGACCGCTCGAATTGCGGCTGTGCTGGATGGCCAGCCATTCTCGGGTTTATGCTCGCGAATTAAAGTGGCGATGAATTCCTGGAGTGGTTTGTATTTCTTTGTTATGGCTTTGCCATTGGTGCTGTTTGTTTTTGAGGTTTTCTCTATTGTCAGGATGTCTAGATCGATAATTGAGTTTGCGACTATCTCTCCACAGCAATAGTTAGCCTTGCAGGTGTACGCCCATGCTTGATTAAGCTTGCTTTCACGGTATGCTTTTGATGCTAGTTCGATGTAGAGCGTGGCGTACTTGATAGATAAGGCGAAAGCTAGCTTTGTGATTTTATTCCGGGCTGTTTTTTTGCTGTTTTCTTTTTTGCTGTTTGGTTTTTCCTGCTCGCGCTCTACCTCCTTGTTCCAGTCAATGATTAATGCTGCGAGATCCGGTTCGCTATCTAGCGTGTTGCGGATGCAGGCTTTCAGTTCGTTGTGGCTGGAAGTGATTACACTGCCGGAGTATAAGTCTTCTAAGATGAGTTCTAGTCTGTTCAGGTTCTCTTCAAAGGTTGTGCGGCTTATTTCATTTATTTCGTCGATAATTATTCTCTCGCGAGGATATTGTGCGAGGAACTGTAAATCCATTTTTAAAATCCTCTAGTGCGATGGT
>JBLXCH010000056.1:0-19451 GCA_048265065.1 Motiliproteus sp.
TTTGAGGCATCCAGACCGGCATCCACATGCCGTGCCTTGGCAGGTAGGTTTGGTCGTTGAAAAGCTCAAGCACGAAGAAGGCTGACATTGCAGAGTTCGGTACGCCTGGCAACGGCGTGGCGCGTCCTAGCAGATGCTCGCGGAGCAGGAGTGCGTTCAGGGTATCGGCTGTGAGGCCTCCCGAGCTGGGCGTTGCTTCCAACTCGACTTCTGTGTCCTTCAAGCCGGCTGAGTAGCCGTTGGCTTTCATCACCTGTAGCGCCAGGGAGTCGGAACCTGCCTTGTCCGTTTTCGTCGGCGATACGGCGGACGTCCCTGCGCAACCGGCCATAACTAGCCCGCATGCCATTAGCAAGATGGCTTTATTCATTTTTCATCCCTAACAGATGGTGGCGTGAATCGGATGCAGCGCTATCGCTGCCTGCGTGATGTCCAGATGATATCACCGCAAAGGTTTGCATGAAGGGTGCTGAGGCTCTTGCTTCTTCGCTTACGTGGGTAATATTTGCTCGGACTTAAGAGGGATAGAACGTGCAAGAGTTTTCATCAAAGTTGCGAGAGCTATTGGTAATGGCTGAGCAAGCGCCCGGCTTCTATGAGGTCGAGATTACCTTCTCCATCCGTTTGCATGAGGGCAGCGAAAGTTATTATCTACGTTTAATGTCGGATGCAGACAAGATGGCTCTGCCTGGCTCGGCACCATCGCCCGGTAGTGCGGAAAAAATAGTGGGCTGGTTTTAGGAGTTTTAGATGCTTGGATTATTTCGTAGGCTGCTTGGTGCATGGCGAACAAACGATGGGTATATCACTATCGTCTACCCAGTTAAAGGCGAAGGCGTGGTGATTAATGACACGCTCTCTGCTGCGTTTTCCGATAACCTACTGTGCAATGTTGATTCCACTGGCTTCGCTGTGGATTCCGATTCATGCTTAGAAATTGATGACTGGGGCTTTGTGGATGTAAGTTGTCAATTTGATACTCAGCCGACGTTTTGCATTAATCCGGCTACTGGGTTGCCGATGGTTGATGAATTTGTTGATGTGGGCGGCAATGTGTTCGGATTTTCCTCCGATCTATAGCGTTATTGCGGACGGGTTCGATCGGTCGCTATTAGCGTGGTTTTCTGGCTGTGGATTGCATGGGCGCTCTAGTTGATCTCGTCGATTCTTCTAGTGCGTTATGCAATCTGTGCAAGGCTCGTCGCAATCACAGCTGAAGTTTTCAGCTCTCATGATGTATTCCCATTTCAAGCGCTTGCGCTCACGCTTGTAGTGATCTCCTATTAGCCTCATTTGAGGAATTGAATTTAGGGCCTCAGAGATTTTCGAGACATGCTGGCAAAGCTGTCTCACCTTTTCGAACGCGTCCTCTGCCTCCTTGATCGCCCTGGCCTCTGCAGCTGAGCATTTTTTAAATTTGCTGGCGGGAATTCTTAGTAGCCCCTCGCAACGAATTCCTTCCGAGTAGCACTGGTCTCCATGCCGTCCTATGTAAGCGAACCACTCCACGTATGCGCCGCTCACTATGTTCTTAATGCGAACGTCGTGAACCCAAGCCCCACCCTTCTTGATGTTTTTCTGATAGTCCTCGCGCGCCTTTCTATATCTATATTGAATGTTTGAGGCTTCCTCCCTCGCGAGCGCTGCCAACGAATCACGTACCTCACGCAGATAAGGAAAGTCTCTTTCTATCAACTTGGGCAGTTCACGCCCAAGCTGACCTTCTCGGTTATCTGCCATGGCTAGGGCTGGCTTGACTCGTTAAAGATTAAAATAGCGTAGATGGCCGCATCTATGATTCTTAATTGCTCACGCAGTGGCTGCATCTTTTCTTCTACATCCAGAAAAATCTCCACCTCTTCGTCGCTCATGTTGAAGAAAGATTCGCACATCAACGCGTCGACTGACGAAGTGAGTAACTCGATTACCACAGCATTTTCGGTGTCCTCCGGCAACCACGTTGGGATAGACCTTCCATCAATTACTGCAACCGTAGGGCGGATCCCCTTGTAACTGGATTTGTTGCTCATGTAAGCGTCGCGGAGTTCAAATGCCTCTTGCAGAATCTCGTGCTTTGCCCCTTCCAGGTTTTCTAAGTCGATCTGAAAGCCCTTCTTGATCATGGTTATTCTCCTTGTTTGTGTGTGCGGAAATTATCCGGCTTCCATATGGCTTGTGGTTCGCTCTAAATGCTTAAAAAAAGGATAAAGTCTTGAAAAAGGGGCTTGCACTGAGGTGTGGCTATGGGAGAGCGAGCAATAGGCCGTTTCCCCCGCCTGTTTGCTCGGAAGGAAGCTATTGCTGCTTAGAAAAAGAAGAAGCCCGTATCGTGAGGTACGATCCGGCTTCTTAATAGGCAGAATGCGAACCCCCGAGACGGAGGCGTGCATAGCACTATCTCGTGGTTCGCTGCCGGTGTTATAGGCCACCGCCGGCCGGGCCGCGCTGGTATCGCTCCCAGGCAGAGCTGCAATCTGTGGAAGATAATCGCAAGCTTTCCGTGAGTAGCAAGGGCTGTTTCTGGTCCAACCGCAGATGAGCGGTTAATGTGCACCTCGAATGAAGTATCTCCGCAGGGATGCCCCACGACATCTTCCTTGCTCGCCGAGTAACGACCCAGCACATGAACCAGCAAAACCTCGCCGACTTCATCTGGAACCTGGCCGACGTGCTGCGCGGCAGCTTCAAACAGTCCATCTACGGCCGCATCATCCTGCCCTTCACCTTGTTGCGCCGCCTAGAGTGCGTCCTGGAACCGACTCGCGACAAGGTTCGCAGCCAGTACGAGAGTCTGAAGGCGAGCGGCGTGGATATGGACCAAGCCAAAAAGAATTCGCGTTACCTGCCTTACTGGGCCTGATGATTTATTTGACGGGTATTTGATCGGCGATCTGCCGCAAGGGGCTGGCTCCTTCGCAAACCTCTGCTTTGCGGGCTTACGGCCTTGGCAGAAGCTATTTTTTTATTTGATGGGTATTTCACTGGCCGTCCGGCAGCTTCGACTGATCTTCCCCACGGGGTCTGTAATAGCCCGCAGTCCAAGGAATGACCACACCACGAATGCGAACTGGGACGCCATATCGTCGAGCGGCTTGAGGCTGCCGGCTAGTGGGTGGGCAAATCTGCCGACTATGGCCAGGGGCGGGCGCTCTTTCCCGAGGATGTACTGGGCTGGCCGGAGAACAGCCAGCCGGCGGCCATGGACAAGCTCCGCGCCATGAATGGCGCTGGCACTGAAACGGTGGTGCTGGATCGCCTGGTCAAGCAGCTGGAGAACAAGGTCGATGGTGGCACGATAAATGTGCTGCGCTACGGTTTTTCCGTGGCCGGTGGCGGGACCCTGGCCATGAGCCAGGCGCTGCCCGCGGACGAGCGCAACGATACGGTCTTCCGTCGCTTCGTGCTGCAGGAACGCAAGGAAGCCCAGAATGCGAACGCAAGACCTATTTCTAGGAAGGCCTGACCTTCCCGCGTTTCCAACAGTGGGAAGGTGTGGCCAAGATGATCGACGCCGTGCGCGTGGAAGGATCGGAGCAGCCGTATCTGATCCAGCACAGCGCTGGCTCCGGCAAGACCAACACCATCGCCTGGACCGCACATTCGCTGATTCGCGTGCGCCGCCCGGATGGTGAGCCGTACTTTCACAGCGTGATCGTGGTGACCGACCGCCAGGTGCTGGACCAGCAGTTGCAGGATGCCATCCAGCAGATCGAGCACCAGGCCGGCGTGGTCTGCGCCATCGACCGCCAGCAGTCGAGCCGGCCGCAGAGCAGCAGCTGGCCAAGGACATGCTCGATGGCGTGCCAATCATCGTCTGTACCCTGCAGACCTTTCCCTATGCGCAGAAGGCCATCCTCGGCGAGCAGAGCCTGCGCAACCGCCGCTTCGCCATCATCATCGATGAGGCGACAGCTCCACCGGCGGCGGCACGGCCGATGACCTGCGCTACGTGCTGACAGAACAGAGCGAGGCGGAGTGGAAGAAGCTGACCAAGGAGGAGCGGCTTTCGGTTTGGCAGAGCTCGCGCTCTCGCCCGGGTAATGCCAGCTACTTTGCCTTCACCGCAACGCCCAAACATTCGACGGCGAGCCTTTTCGGGCGTCCGCGCAACCCAGCGCAGCCCGTCAGAAGCCATCTCTGCCATCGCCGCCGCCATGAGCAGCCACACCAGCATGGCAACCAAGCTGCTTAGTGATGAGTCGACGCGGGATGTGTTTCTAGCGGTGGTGTATGAGCTGCTGAAGAAGGATTCGGGGGCGGGGTTGTTCGATTCTGTCCGTGCGTGACATGGCTAACTGAGCAGCCTGAGAACCCTGCATTCCGCATATCTAACTTGGTGGAATGGCTGCCCCTCATTCCACTGTTGGTGCAGTGGAATGAGGGGAGTTTATTCATCATGCGACCGGCGGTCTTGGCTATCCCAAACGGAGCGTGGACCGATGGTGCCGCGCTGTGTTCGACGCCTCGTTTTCTACCACGAATTGACGGCCCTCCCATCGCCATTGCGTCGGCATACCCTTCGGTGTTCTCCAGATCTGCTCTTTCACAAGCTTCAACCCGGCGTTGACCGCTTTATACGGCACCTCTTCTCGAAACGAGCCATGCAGCGCGCTCCAGAGTATTTCCTTCATCACTCGGACTGGATCTAGAACGTGCGGTAGCTGGGAGAGACGGCCGTACTCGTTGAACGCTGCATTGCCTAGCTGATCTATGCGACAAGGTTGGGTTTCCTCGATATTTCTCGTCGGGATGTTCGCAGCCGCCGTCTGGTTCTCGTGATGCGGATGTTCTTCCGAGCGGACTGAATCTCTGCCTGCACGATTCGGCGTGGCGCGCATGTGCTCGTGAACATGGTCCGGCAGTAGCACCTCGGTGACAGTAACAGCACGATTGCCGCGCATCCGTTTCGGGGCGGGGGTTCTGCGTAGAAGCCCCAGTTCGATCAGCCGATGGTATGCGCGCTTCACGGTTGCCTCGCTACACGAAGCTCTGCTTGCCACAAAGCTTACTGCCAGCTGCGAGGTCCAGTCGCCGTTGATCTGCCCTGCGCCCCAGTGCAACAGATAAATTACAAGCTGACTGGTCGTCAGCTGGAGCTTGCAGAGGTATTCGAGCAGCGGATACGGCGCGCACAGATAGTGCTTGGTTTCGATCAGTTCGTTGCGAATATCGATCATTAGGTGATCTCCTATTAGTTAGGGATCACCATAATTACGCAGGTCGTCGGACTTGCAAGCCAGCCCAAGCGCAGGACGCTACAGCAGTCGGCGGCGGCTTCGGTTCTGGGTTGGCGGCGATTTCCAAGGTAGTTGTCGATGACGCCGCACTGGCTGCTCGCAGACCGGTCAAGCGTTATCAAGCATCTTCTCACGCGAATGACCATACGAATAACCTAATCTTCCGTGCGGCTCGGAAAAGGCTTTTCGTGGTTGTGTGGTCGGCTGTGCGTTGCAGCAGCGCTTCCCAGCTATTACAGCGCTGCGCGCTGTATTCCCCCGGCCAAGACAGGATGACCTGACGGCGCGTGCCTTGATGGGAGCCTCGCTGACCTGGCTGGGATTATTTTAATTAATACCGAATAGTGGAGTAATTTCTGGTAGTTATTACAGCTCAAGGATGATCTCATCCCTGGCACAGGTGTGAGCCCCTTCTATCAGCCGGTTGGGTGCGGTCGGATGGTCCGGTCCATCGCTCTCGGACGCCAGTTGCAGAGCCAATGCGATCCCCGCCAAGAACATGGCGGTGAGGTGGCGAAAGCTCGGTGCAACGTTTAACCGTTCCGGTACGGTGCTGCCCCTGTGTCTTATTCCGAAATCAGCCGTGATTAGGGGGACACCATTCGAACCGGTCGTGTCTAAGGCTTCAGCGGCAGATGCACGCGCGCACCGCCAGGTGTGTCGATCGAGACGAAAGATGCTGCCAGTCCGCCAAAGCTCCTCGGCAAGAGTGATCAGCGTTTTGTGTGGCCTGCTGATGTCGGTACTCGACGCCATACTGCTTCCTGGTCGGGATCATTCAGTCGCGTCTACCCATCCGACGGAAATGAAATCTGTATGGACCGGTGGACGATTTCAACGCGGTGCAGGTTGGCCGGCAGCGGCTTGCGCATGCCGCGACGCTTGCCCGACGCAACGGCTTCTTCGGCTTCGCTTGGTGCGGCAGCCGGCTCTTCGATAAGCTCTTCGGCCTCGTTGAGCACCGCCAACTGCAGTGAGTCGGCGTCTTCAGGGCTGCGCTCGGACTTGGGCGAGAACAGTTTGTGCTGCAGCAGGGCGACCTGTTCCTGGAGCTGAGTGGTTTTGTCCAAATCAGATTGACTCGCCTGCAGCACATCTAACAGCAACTGCTTGAGCGCGGCTGGGTCATCGGGAAGCGTTTCGGGCACGGCAATCATGGCCGTCAATTATACCGGCTCAGGCCACGAAGCGCGGCGTCAGCGTCTGGTTCGGTCGGTTGCGCCACAGGTCGATACTGTCGAGCAGCCAGTTCAACTCGTCGACCGTCAGTTCGATGGCCTCGTCGCCGACATCGGGATTGGTCTTGAAGCGCTCAGCTTCCAAGCGTTTGAGCCACAGGCAGAAGCCATTGCGCTCCAAGTAGAGGATCTTGACCTGGCTACGGGGGCGGTTGATGAACACGAACAGCACCGGGTTAAACACTTCCACCTGGAGCCCAGTGCGACCAGCGCGGCCAGACCATTGATAGATTTACGGAATTCGCCGGACTTTTGATAGAGGTAGATCTTCTACACCTTGGCGTCGGGACGCATCATGGGCTGAACTCCGGTTAAAACGAGAGCACTGCATCCGATGATCAGCAGGCTATGGGCAGGTGGGGTATTGGAGCGCTCGCCTTTGAAACGCAAGAACTCGGGAATCCCGGGTTTCTGGATGGATCAGCTGGTGATGGTTGGGCTGACCACCTATTGAACAGGCTATGGCCGGATTGGCGCAGACTTGTACGGAGTTTCCTTAGTTACAGCTGTGCGCAGATATACGCTTTGACGAGGACGGTTAAACTCCTCATGCCCGTCAATGTTCCGAGCGCTTTTCGAATGGCCTGCTCGCCTAGCGAGCAGGCCATTCGCTTGGTGAAAGCTGGCTAAATATGCGGTCTCTCGGAACTGTCGGCTTTCTAACGCAACCACTCACCGCTATTCCTGTCCTGGCAGAACACGGTCTGGCTGTCATTGTGGAATAGGTTAAAGCGCTCCACGGCGAAGCTGATAAGCGAGGCTGTCGAGCGTCGGACTGCGCCCCAACGGCCTGCTCACTGCTGTGCGGCTGGATCAACAGGGTCTCAAACGAGGCGGCAGGGCTTGCCTCGATTTGGGGTTCCGAAAGACCCTGGGCAGTTGCAAGCTTGTTAAGCGGAAAGCGCTTGGGAAGAGGCTGAGTCACACCAGGTCCCTCTTATCGATCTGGATGCGCACCCAAGCATGAATCTCTTCCGCTACGTAGTAACACCGGGCCTGCCGACTGCAGCCGGACTTAATGGGAGAAGGGAAGTCAGGGTCGTTTTCGCGAAGCGTCAGAAGCCCAGACCGGCTCTTTCCGAGCATCTGGCAGACCTGGGGCTGAGGGATAAGCGTTTTGCCATCAAGGGCGGTATCGGGGTGCATTTGAAAGCGTCTCCATGTTGTTGACGCCCTCTATTCTCAGCATCTGCAAGCATTGCTTGGCTTGTCTAATTGTACGAAAAGCGCATTTTGACCGCGGGTGAGCAGCTCCCTTGTCCTTTGCTGGCAGATGAAGAGGGCACTTTTGCAGATCGTTCCGTGCTACGCATCGATGTTGGCCAAACAGGCCTGTCGTTCACTGACGCTGGAAGGGTGTTGATAGTGGCTTCGTGACATCACGTGTAGTAGGATTTTTTAAGGGCTCCATCTTGTTGAGTCCGGTAATTCAACTGCCAGGCTGTTCAGCATGAGGCCGGAATGCCACCGGTCTAAAACGCGAGTTTGGCCTATTGCACGGAATGCTTTCCCATGAAGTTTCGCTACCTCCTCTTACCCTTTGTCACAGCCCTTCTCACAGGGTGCGGCACAGCTAACAACTACCTAGCCCAGAAAACCAAGACGGTCGAGTACTATCGGATTTTCGATGTGAAAACGGATGTTTCTCGGCAAGCTATCGCCAAGGCTGCAAGTGATGGACTTGGGCGTAACGTTGGCAGCGCGGAAGAAGCCATGCCCATACCTTCTTCTAACGCTTTGCCGGAAACGCCTGGACGGTTCCAATTGGTCAACCCGTTTGAAGGAACCCGTCTCGCCGCTCTGGCTGGCGGCGCCGGTTCGCTAGGTTTTCGGATGGCTACTTGCGACGGCGCGGTCTGGACTGCCAAGGCGCGGCGCGAGATTAGCGGAAGCAATAATCTCAATCTCACCGCGTGTCTCTTCCAATATACGGGCGGCTATCATCTAAACCTTTATGCGGTATTTACGAAGCAAGAAGGTGGTGTTTTCCAGGTCAGTCGCGACATGGCCAATGCAATGGTTGGTACCCCCGAGGAGTGGACGGAGAAGACGTTCTTGGATGTGATTCGCTCAATCCAAGCCACCACACCGTCCAAGATCGAATTGCTTGAGGCACAGCCTGAGATCGCAGGGACACCTTGGCTTGATAGCCTCGACGCTCCTACTAGATAGGAGGTAAGGTGCGGCCCGTCCTGATCGATATAGGCCGGGTCGCTCGTCTCGCTAGGCGCAATTTTTGAAATTCCTTCTAGGCCCTCTGATAAAAGCCTGCAACATGTGATGATGCAGGTAACGGAGCGCAGTTACAGGCCGAGCACAACTACTATATTTAGCGAGCCCTGGTGCTATAGGCGCGTAGACCCTATTCAGCGTCCTCAGCGCTGTCCGAATCGCTCTCCCAAACAGAAGTTGAGAAACCGAAGGCCGACTACGTAGCCGGAAATGCTTGGCCAATTCTCGATACGTTCTCCGAGTCTTGTTCAGGGTGTGAGAAATCATACGGAGATATATACCCCGACCGGCAGCTGTCGAGGTAGTCCGCCCACCACTGCACCATCAGACGCCGCTCTTGGAGGTGCTTCGCTAAGTGAATATAAGCGCCCCGCACGCGGTTACGTTCCTCGTGTGCCATCTGGCGCTCAACAGATTCCTTACTCCATAGCCCAGACTCAGTTAGTGCTGAACAGGCCATCGCTCGAAAGCCATGACCGCACAGTTCTGCTTTAGTGTCGTAGCCCATGCGACGTAAGGCGGCGTTGACTGTGTTTTCGCTCATAGGGCGCCAGAAGCTGTGATCGCCCGGGAAAACCAGCTCGAAACTGCCGGTTAGCTCGCTCGCACGCGCCATCAGCTCCACAGCCTGCCGGCTAAGGGGAACTATGTGCGGAGTCCCCATTTTGGCGCCTCGGGTCGAATAGCGTACCCCCGCAATGGGAGTGCGGCTTCCAGGAATAGTCCATAGCGCACGGTCCAGATCAAATTCAGACCAGCGAGCCAAGCGTAGCTCGCTGGAGCGTACAAAAGACAACAGGCAAAAATGCACGGCGATGCGTGTCAGTAACCGTCCTTTGTATCCATCCAACCGCTCCAGTAGCTCCGGGATGCGCTCAAATGGTAGGGCCGGCCGGTGCGTTGACTTGCCGGTGGTAATGGCTCCCTGCAAGTCGATTGCCGGATTGGATTCGATATGGCCCTGCTGAACAGCCAGTCGCATAATGCTATTCATATACTGGTGCAGTCGGCTCGCTGTTTCCGCGATGCCCCGCCGTTCTAGTTCACGAAGGGGCTCTAGAAGATCTCGGGTTTTAAGCTCCCCGACTGGGCTTGATCCCAGCCTCGGAAAAAGGTGCGTCTCCAGTCGCCGCAGCACGGTATCTGCATGATCCGGTTTCCATTTTCGTGCACTGACTGAGTGCCAGTCCCTTGCGACGGCCTCGAACGTGTTTCGACGAGCCCTGTCTGCATCGAGCTTCGACTGCCTCGCGTTTTCGATGGGATCGATGCCATGCGCCAACAGTTCGCGGGCCTCGGCTCGACGATTGCGGGCCGCCTTCAAACTGAGCGCTGGATAGCTCCCAAAGGTCGCCAGGCCAGCTCTGCCGTCTGGTCGGGAATACTTGAAGCGCCATACTTTCTTGCCATTGGTCTTCACCAAGAGGTGTAAGCCTTGGCCATCAAAAAGCGTGTAGTCAGACTCGCGGGCTTTTGCCGCTTCGCATTTGGCATCGGTGAGAGGGGTGACCAAACGTGCCATCGGTATACGTTTTCCTGTCGAATCCAAAATATACCGACACGTATACCCAACACCGCAAAACATACAAATGCACTCAGATGCATCCAGAAACGACAAACCCCGCACGGGGCGGGGTTTGGTGTCGCTTTCGGACCATGAGGGACCATGGGAAAGCATGTGATTGGTGCCGGCACCAGGAGTCGAACCCGGGACCTACTGATTACAAGTCAGCGGGGCCATGGGTTAATGCTGATTTACGAACTTTCACGAACCTATGCCACGTGGGGGATTGCGCTTAAAATTGCCTTTCCGGGCTATCACTGAAACAGACCTAAATTGATAGCCCGTGCTAGCCCAGCGCTAGCCTAACCGGAGAGGCGAGGCCATGAAACTCAAGTTCACCAAGACCGCTTTGCTGGCGATATCACCGCCTGAGATTGGCAAGCGGCTTGTCGTTTATGACACCGAAGTGCCGAAGCTAGCGATACGGATAACCTCGGCAGGTGCTCGCACGTTCTATGTTGTAAAGCGCTCGGGCGCCTCTATGGCTTGGGTGAAGCTAGGCGTCTTTCCGGATACTACAGTCGAGAAGGCTCGCATCGAGGCCCAAAAGATACTTGCCGAATTCGCCACCGGAGCGAACCCCGCCGCGGCACGCCGTGCCATTCGAGAAGAGCCGACGTTTTCCAAGATGCTGGCTGAAATGCTGGAGAATAAGAAAAAGCGTGACGGATCAACTATCGCTGACCGCACAAGGAAAGACTATCTCAACACTGCACGGCTTCACATGGTTGCGATCGCCAATAGCAAACTTTCACATATCACCCAAGCCGAGGTGAAAGCGATTCACCGCAAGGTGAGCCAGAAAAGCGCCCGCCAAGCTGACAAGGCCGTCGCGATCGTTTCGTCGGTCTTCAACTACGCAATCGATCACGACCAATTTAGCGGCACCAACCCGGCCAGTCGCATTCAGAAGAACCCGGCCCCTTCACGCGACCGCTTCGCCCAAGCCACCGAAATGCCGTACCTATTAGCAGCAATCGCCGAATCAAGCCTTTCCGACTTCTTTCTCTTGTCTCTGCTGACTGGTGCTCGTCGCTCAAACGTCCAAGCAATGGCTTGGCGCAACCTCGACCTAGAGGCGGGCATCTGGCGCCTTGGAATAACGAAAAACGGCACGCCGCAGAACGTCACCCTATCACCCGAGGCCGTGGCTACCCTGAAGGCCCGAAAGGAAACCGCCGACACTTCACCTTTCGTCTTCCCTGGTATTGGCAAGACGGGCCATCTGGTCGAACCTAAAAAAGCATGGGCCGCCATCTTGCGCCGGGCCAGTGTTCGCCGCTTACTCGACCTCTTGGAGGCCAGCGGTAAGCTGTCAACTGAGGAGCGGCAGCGAGCTGACGTGCAGCTTCTAGAAGCGCCAGTCCGCGCGGAGAACAATTACCGGACTATGGCTGATTCGCTGAAGATCGACCCGGCGCTTTACGACATGAGCGACCTACATATTCACGATCTGCGCCGCACACTCGGAAGCTGGCAGGCCAAGACGGGCGCATCGCTGGCAATTATTGGCAAGTCGCTGAACCACAAATCCCACCAGGCGACAGCAATATATGCGCGTCTAGATTTAGAACCTGTGCGTAACTCCGTAAATACGGCGATCAGGGCAATGTTGGAAGCTTGTATCATGCAGAGTCCAAATATTGCTGACCTTAAATAGTGGCTGCTGAAGTTATTAATGATAAACAACAAATATAGAACGCCCGAAAGAACCGAGCTAAAGGGTGCTCTTGTTCAATTGCTAGAAAAGCTTAGGAAACCGCCAAAAGACCCTCAGGAACTTGCAGAGTTGATATGCGTACGTATCGAATGGAGGGAGCAGGCAAGTAAAGAATACGGTGCCCACGAGCCTTATGCAAAACAAATGGAAAAGTTAGACGCGTACATTAAATGCCTGCAAGCCACCCGCAGGGCTTGGACTCTGATGTCGCGACACGCGCGCGATTGCCAATTAGACTATGCCGTTGAATCTGAAGCTACGCTTCTTCCAGGAAGTGTAATTGTGAAACTCCCTACTGTTTACTATTCCGATAAAACTGAATTGCCCGAGTGGCGCAGGGAAGGGTTAGATAACGTTGATGGCTGGGGTTATAGTCTTGAAATGTTAGATATTCTTTATGAGTCAGCGCTTTGGTACAAAGGAATAGCTAACCAAAGCAAAAGAAATAATGGGTCACCAATAGGATTCGTGGCAGAAGTAGCTAAGTTGTGCGAGCGGCGCGGCATTGCTCTGTCGAGCAAACCAAGAAGCGTATTCTCTAAGATTATTTGCGTGATTTTTCCGGAAATAGTTGACCCAAGCGGACTTATAAAAACCGCGCTGAAGGTAGATCGAGGTGATTAATAATGCATGGGGGGATGGCTAACCCCTAATGTCCAGATTTCCCATCCCTCCCCCTGCTTCCTAAGGCTCGTCATCATAGCCCCATCAAAACCGACTGATGGGGATTTATATGAAGCACGCCGAAAGCATCGCTGCTATTAGAAGTGAAATTCTAGAAGCTCTAGGAGTTGGTAGTATTGCGCCTATGCATCTAAGCGATAAGGATGCAGCCGCCGTCTTAGGCGTAAAAGCAACGACGCTAGCCGTCTGGCGTTCGACAGGCCGATACAATCTCCGCTATTTCAAAATCGGTAGAAACGTTAGATATCGAGTTACCGATTTGGCCGAATTTATGTATCGTTCAGTTAGCTGTCATACTGCGTAGGTGACAGCGTTATGAATACTGAGCGTAATGTAGAACGGCTTTTTGAAAAGTTTGATCTAAACAACCTGCCACCTGTAGGTACTCTTTCAGTTCAATCTGTCGGCTTGATTGCCATTCAGATTGCATGTTTCTTCAAAGAAAACCCAGTTAAGGTTGAGCAAGTAAATACAAAGAAATTTCGATCTCCGACAACCTTTTTTGGCTTGTCTATTGAGGGTTCGACCGCTGACTCAGTAAGTAAAAAATCCGTCTGTTCTAAATATTGGAAGTCGAAAGTCGAGAAGGCGGCAAATCTTGCGAGGTTAGATTGGGAGGCCGAACGAAAAATCGTTGGAGGGCCAAAATGTCAACAAAAGCCTGTTTATTGTTCAGATGTGACGTTCAGCCGTTATCAAGAAAAGTTAGAGTTAACTCGTGAATCGCTTAAAAAAATAAGTTTAGTAAGCCTAAAAACCTCTGAGGTTTTCACCATGGCTGAGCTTGCTAAGAGTTCGGCAATGAGGCGTCTAAATGAGCTTTATTTTGTTGCAAAAAATCTTGAGTCGATTGCCGCTGATAATGCCATGCCTTGGCTGTTTGTAACATTTACAGCCCCGGCAGAATATCATCCTAACCCATCGCATGCAGGTAGCAGAAGAAGCTATAAAAAAGAGCTTGGATTAAAAGCAAGTCATGATTATATACGATGCGCGTGGGCTCGAATTAGATCATATCTTAACGAAAATGGATTAAGTCTGGGCTATAAAAAATGCTTCGGTTTCCGAACTGCTGAGACGCATAAGGACGGAAGTGTCCATTGGCATCTTCAAATATTCATTCGGCCTGAGTTCATGGCTCTTTTTAGAAAAGCTTGTCGGCGGGAATTCCCGAAAGGCAAACAAATAAAAATAGTCGTCGGTGATGAAAGCAAAGGAAGCGCTGCCGGCTATATTTTTAAGTATTTGATTAAAGATGTCGATAGTAACGAGCTAAACGACAGCTTATACGATACGTCAAAATCTGATAGCAAAATGGACGATGAGCGCGAAAACGCAGACCTCGCTTCGATTAGACATAGTGCGAGAGTAAAAGCAGCTCTGCGTTCAATGAATATTAGGCAGTATCAGCTCTTCGGCGTCGGAGGTGTCATGACGCTGTTGCGCGAAATTAACAAAATAGACTTTGATTTGGTAGAGAAGCCGTGGGACGCACTGCTATGCGAGGTTAAGCAAATGGTGTGGCGGGCCCCGAACGGCCTAAAAAATCTATTTTCTATTCTCGAAAGGCTCGGCCAAGTGGGGACAAGTGCAAGCCCGGTCGAATCGGAGGTAAAGATTGAGCTTTTGAAGGAAAGCGCCGAGTCTCGATATGGTGAGGTAAGACAACAAGTGATAGGAGTGTCCATTGGGAAACATGTTTTCAGGTCGGTCGGTAGGTATGTGGTTTTGGGAAAGGGAAACAAGCAAAGCGAAAGAGCTGGTTACAGTTACTCATAATAATCCAAGGCACACTGACGTGTGCTAACAGCAGGAGTGTTACACGTGTCTGAATTTCTAAACGTGGTTAAAAACATCAAAGATTTTTTATCGTTGGATTGCAGCAGCTCAAGATGGTTCGCTGAAGCGTACGTTTCGTGGTACCGAGGATGTAAGACGATTAATTTGCAAGGAGTAGAATCGCTTGACAGCTCAAACCTAATTTTATTTTGTAAGATGCTTCAGCTTCGCAGAATGCGAGGTTGGGATGAACGGCCTTTATTCGAGCTGGAACGCTATGCTATTGAATATTACCAGCTCTAAGAAATAAACAGCGCGCGGCTAACCGAACCTCGGTGCTAAATCGAGAGACCTGATATGTGTACGTAACAATCTGGCACGGTCACAGGTTCTTCGCTCGTCAAGAAGTCGTTCAGCCGCTTCAGCTCGTGCTAAAGCGGTATCTAGGGCGGGTTTGTAGCCTGCCAACTGCGACTCACGCCTTTCTATATCGCGCTCGCGCTTGTTTAATTTTCGCTCGTTTTCTTGAATTTCGAGAGATGAAACTAGGTTGTCGCGCTCTGCAAGCCTGAGCGCATTCGCTCTAGACCTATTTGCTTTTCGTGTTAGGGATTCCACCGCAGCAATTTTCGCTTGAGCTTCAGATGCTGCCTGAGCGCCTTTCCAAGCTTGCGTCTCAAACCCCAACGCCTTCGCCGCATAATCTTTAGCACTGAGGTTTGGAGCCCGACCCTCTGCCGCTAGCGTAGAGTAAAATTTGGCTATATCGCTATGTTGAGCTTTTGAACCTTTAACCCCCCGCATCAGGCCCCTTTGCTGCCCACATGCATCATAGAAGCTATCTTGCAACTTGCGCATGACTTGCGGCCCGCCTAGAAAATCACGAGCGGAAAGCCGACCGTCTTTGGTTAAAGGTATAGCGTACGCTACAAGGTGTGGGGTGCTTTCATCGAGATGTATCACGGCAGATATGACGTTGTCCGTGCCGTGGCGGTGACGGAGCCAAGCGAGAGCATCGCGAAAGTAGCCAGAACCTAGGTCATCTAGATGGCCCCCGTGCCGCGCAAAAGCTTCGGGAGACGCGGTTATAAGATACTCGATACAAAGTACCGCGTCGCGCCGGCGCGAACATGGCAACCGATTATTAAAGGCCTGTATGAGGGCATTTGTATCCTTGCAACCAGAAACGAGGTTTTTCGAGGTCAGCGCGGACGATGCGTTCGGGGTTGGTTGTTCGCGGAACGAATGTCTTCCAGACCTGGCAATAGCACCAAACGTCTTCAATTTTTGAGTACGAATTATAGCAAACATGCACTTACCAGCCCGGCTCAAATTCAAAGCCATCTGACTTCCATCGCCCACGCCTCTTCGGCGTTGGTCTGGGCTCATGCAAAGAAAGTTCTTTGTTTGAGTCTTGGCCAGTTTGACCAGCTAGTGAATCCTGCAACGCTTTGAAAGCTGAAAGAATTGCCCTTATGAGGCCAGCATCGGCAATCAGCTCTAAAGTCTTCGAGTCTATACTCAGAATGAATGCTGCGCCCCAGTCTTCAAGCTCTCGTAACGCAATCCAGCCCATATTGGGAACAGCTTGCTGACTGATTTGATAAAGCGAGCCCTTTAAGCTAGGAGCCGGCCCCCATTTAATCGCTTCTCTGGTTACTTCCATCAGCTGATCATGGTCGAGACTTTCACATGCCCAGCTGATCAAACTTAGATCGGCTATATCGAGGGGGATTGGGTCATAATTCATAGCGCTTCTCCGTCGCCTTTACTGTGATTATATACAGTATAGTATTCATGAGTTGGAGCGGTTTCAAGGCTTTTGACTGCCACGATGTGTAACCCACTACACTTGCTGCGCAAGGTGGGCCAAAGGGCTACGCCCCTTGGAACCCCTGGCCTAGCGGCCACCAAAGCAAAAACAAGAACAAGAACAAGAAAAAGAAAAAGAGCATCCCTCCGGGGGCAGGGACTCGCCCCTGTGGCGAGCGGCCTGTGGGGAAAAGCTCCCACAGCCCTCCGCATAGGTTGCGAGTGTGGAGCGTGTCAAGGGTACGCTCCGCCGCGAGTCTCACCCGTTCCTGCTTGCTTCGCTGCGCACGCTGCGGCTTCGGCTCGCGCCCTGGACACAGATGCATGGACGTCTCGCTTTAGCGAAAAAAAGCAGACGGTGTGGGACAATGCACGACTAACGGGCTGATGATCTGTATGTAAATACAGTATATTGCTGTCCCGCCCGTCAGCAGCGAGAACGATACTCGGCGGTATAACCTCAGGTTCGTGTCGCAGGGCGACTGGCCGCAAGGTCAGGGTGGTTGGGAAGACGATAGCGCGGAGGTCTTGAACACTTCGCTTGAAATTTAATGAAGACGGTGTGACCGGGGATTGCGGCCCCGGCCACACCTAACCAGTGCCTACTGCAAGGAGTAGAAGCATGGCTGATGAGCATGGTATGGCAATCGAAGCAGATGGTGAAATCTACGTGAGCAAAGCTGTCATCACGAAGACGCCGACACCCCCCAAAGTCAGGAAAAGTCGAAAGAAGAAGCAGCCGCTGCTCACCTTGGATTTGTTCTGTGGTGCTGGGGGTATTACCGAAGGTTTTCGGCAAGCTGGTTACGTAAGCGTTTATGGTAACGACGTAATGCCGGAGGCGATTGAGACCTTCAAGCTTAATCATCCAGAGGCCATCGCCGATTGCCGTTCCATTGAAGACGTTGATCCTGCCGAAGTAAGAAATCGGCTTGCGCTTGAGCCGGGAGAGCTAGACGTCCTCGTAGGCGGGCCACCTTGCCAAGGCTTTTCAATTAACGCTCCAGGGCGTTTTCTCAGCGATCCGCGCAATGCTTTGTTTCGCCATTACGAGCGTTTTTTGGAAGAGTTTCAGCCAAAAGCTTTCCTCTTCGAAAATGTGCCTGGGCTTCTTTCCTTAGGCGACGGAAAGGTGTTCCGGCAGATCGTGGAGATATTCACCGGTCTGGGCTATCACGTAACGGCTAAGATTCTCTTCGCCGCGCATTACGGTGTTCCGCAGGAGCGTTGGAGACTCATATTACTCGGATCGCGTTTCTGCGAAATCCAACATCCTGAGCCGACTCACTTCGCAGTTGGGCGGGCGAATTTCCGGGGCGGGAATACAATGACGTTTCAGCTAGCGGAGAGTGATCGTGAGCGTCTGAAACCCTACGTGACGGTCAAGGAAGCTATTGGCGACCTGCCAGTGTTGGAGATGGGGGAAGGGGCTGAGTTAATAAGCTATACAGTTGAAGCTTGCAGCGAATACGCAAAGATGATGCGTAACGGCTCAGAGCAAACTTTCAATCATCTCGCAGCTAAGCTATCAAAGCAGAACGCAGAGCGCATGAAGCACGTGAAGCCTGGGGGATCGTGGAGGGACATCCCGCACGAGCTTCTCCCTAAGGGCATGCAGCGGGCACGCAAATCCGACCACACCAAGCGTTATGGGCGACTTCATAACGAGCGTCTTTCCGGAACAATGCTAACGAAATGCGACCCTCATTGGGGGACGGTCTTCCTGCCGGATCAAGATCGAACCCTGACCGTTCGAGAAGCAGCCAGGTTTCAATCCTTCCCCGACACCTATCGTTTTGTGGGATCGCGAGTCTCGCAATACGAGCAAGTAGGTAATGCGGTTCCGGTTCTAATGGCGAAGGCCATCGCTGATCAGCTCAAACTTCACCTCTCTGACAATGCGGATAAAGTCCTCAAGGTTGTCCAGGTGGAGGAAAATATCTGCGCCTGAGATCGTCATTCCGTGTCGTCTAGCGGTGCCTCAAAATCGCCGAACGCAAGAAGGTCAGAGCCTTCGTTCTGTTCTACTGGAACGGGATGAACCAGTTTGTCGCTGATCCGGCCTTCGAAGGTTGGCAGCGGCACCGCTTTGCCACCGGTGAGGCCTTCAACTGAACGTTCGAGGGTTGTAAATCTGACCTCGTCACGAACGATCCGTGTTTGGGTTTGGCCTTCTACTTCTTCGAAACGCACAACGAACCAGGCGATATCAGCGTTCGAGATATCTGCAACGTTGTCCATCTCGCCTATGGAATCGAAGAAGGCGCGATCGACTACTACCGCCATTTTCTTGCCCCATCGTCGGAGCGTCGGCACTTTGATTTGAAGCTGAGGCATTAGCCTTTTCGGCCCACTGCTACGGTAGTCAGGTCGCCGGCGACCGGCGGGAAAAGTTACCCAGTCAACGGCCTCGTCTTTTATCGCTTCGAACTCGCCTTTCATAGCGTTGCCAGAGAAATATACGGCTTGGATCTCCAGTGCGGCCCACTCCATCGGCGCTCCTGGGTGGGTCTTGGTGCTCACAAGCACCATGTCGATCCTCCCAACGTCTTCCCCACCTTCATTGTCTGTAGTTGCGCCTGCTTCTAAAAAGCCAACCTCGCCGACGAGCATTGGGTCTGAGTCCCCAAGGATCGTTTCGCCAACCCATTTAAAGACCTCTAAGTTTTCATGGAAGCGGTAAGGGCAAGTCGCGCGCAGATCGCCTTGCTTCCCGTCCACAGGAACGCCCATGGCGCGCCCGGTTGCGTGCTCAGCGTACGAGTAAAGCCGGAGAGAGCAAACGCCCCCCTCTTTCGAGCAGACCGCGTCTTGCTTCCGGGCTTGGAACGGGCAGAGCTGCGGCTGCCGCTCTTTCTTGGGTTTGAGCGTCTCTTGAGCGAGAAGCCGCCGCTCCGCGCTGGTTAGCTGTGGCAGGTTGTGCCCGTACCACTCGCCTATTCCAAAGCGGGGCGTGAGGTCTTTAGGCTTTCTCGGCGCTCTTGCCATGACTCTTCCTCAAAAAATCTTAGGTCGCTGAGTGCTAGCCCCGCGCTAGCCCGAAACTCAAACGAAAAAGGCCCGCATCGCTGCGGGCCTTTCTTTGTATGGTGCCGGCACCAGGAGTCGAACCCGGGACCTACTGATTACAAGTCAGTTGCTCTACCAGCTGAGCTATACCGGCATTTGAGGGTCGCCATTATATC
>JBLXCH010000057.1:0-10261 GCA_048265065.1 Motiliproteus sp.
TCAATCCGGCTCTCTAGGAGAGGAATCTGATATTGGAATTAATTTAGGTTGGAAGAATCAAATGAGCCGAAGAATGACAGCTTCAGTGAACTATAACTGGGCTGAGATAGAACTCGATAGTGAAGAAAGCGATACATTAAATAATATAATCATTGGCTTAACCCGATCTCTCAGTCGTTCAACTAGCGCGTCTATGCAAGTCAATTTTCAATCAAGAGAATCCGATAATAGTTCACGAGAATTTGATGAGTATGGCCTTGGTGTCAACCTAGTCCATCAATTTTAGTCAACAAGGAATCGCATGTACGAGTCTTACTTTGGTCTAGTTGCAAAACCATTTCAGCTAAGTCCAGACCCTGAGTTTTTCTTTTCAAGCAAAGGACATAAGAGAGCATTATCTTACCTTCAATACGGTCTAGGACAGGGTGAGGGCTTCATTGTGGTCACCGGTGATGTAGGAACCGGCAAAACCACATTAATGAGAAACCTGTTAAAAAACCTCAACCGAGAGACAGTCATTGCAGCTCAGCTAGTCACAACAAAAGTTGAGTCAGATGATCTATTGCGATTGATTTGCACCGCTTTTGGGATGCCCGCAGAAAACAAGCCTAAAGCCATTCTTCTTCAGCAATTTGAATCTTTCTTACGTAAAGCTCATCAGGCTAAAAAACGCGTTCTATTGATTGTCGATGAAGCTCAGAACTTGCCTGCAACAGCTATAGAAGAACTTCGTATGCTGTCTAATTTCCAATTAACTGATGCTCCTCTCCTGCAAAGCTTTTTACTTGGACAACCAGAACTCAGACACATAATCCAAGACCCTAGCATGGAACAATTCAGACAAAGAATTATCGCTTCTTGTCACCTACAACCTTTAGGTGAAGAAGAATTAAAACAATACATTCTATGGCGCTTATCTGTCGCAGGCTGGGCTCAAAAGCCAAACTTCTCAGATTTATCTTTTGCAGAAATATATAAGTTCACCAGCGGTATACCGAGGAAGATCAATATATTTTGTGACCGGTTACTTCTATTCTGCTTTTTAGAAGAAGCGCCTACCGTGACTAAAGAGATAGTCAACACTGTGGCAGAAGAACTAGCAGAAGAACTAGCCCCACCCACAACGGTTAATCGTACTCCGGTTGTCACAGGAGCTAATCCCCAGGTTGCAGGAGCAACAACCGCTCAAGCCATAACACCAGGCTCGAATATGCTTCCTGAACTTGATGAACTACAGCAAAAGATCAACCTACTGAACAATTACTTTAATGAATCGCTCGATGAAAAGATTCAAATGATGAAAGTTATTGATAAGAAGTTTAAAGAAAAAGTACATAGCTCAATCAAAGACGATGACATGAAAAAAACCTGACACCATGTCAATATTTTTTACATTACATCAGATTTGCATTATTTCACTCCGAATAACCCTTTGTTTTAAAAGCACTTAAAAACAAAGGAATAATATTTGCATATAGCTATTATATTTTAGTATTCAGCAGGTGAATGACAATGAACACCCGACAAAGTGATGAAACAACAAAGAAAGACAGTTCTTTGCAAGTCTCTCGTGTTCGAAGAAAGCTATTAAAGATTTCAGCAACCGCACCTCTAGTCGCAGGGTTAACACCTAACGCTGTAGTCGCAGCCACCTCGATAACTAGCTGCCAACCGCTAAACGGTGCAGGCGTATCGAATGCGCACATTGACGGCAACGGAAACAGCTGGAATGGTGACGATGGTAATGCGTTACGTGTGGTTTTACACTCTTGGTCTACGAATGCTAATGGCAATGGCGGTACTGGCAGGGTTTATTTAACTACCCCTTCAGAAATCATGACACAAGAAGATGGTAACAGTTTAGTCAATGGTGGCTACTCACACCGTGAGATTATGATTGGAGACACTTTAAAAAGTCTCAATGGTCCAGAAGTGACTGTAAATAACACCAACATCAGTGACTACTCGAACCACACCTATCATGCACTCGCTGAAGTATTAGTGATATTTCAGGAACAGGATGGAACTTTCGTTTTAGCAAACACTGAAAACTCCTTCTTCCCCTATGAAACGAATGGGGGCGACAGCTTTGCTTTAAGCACATCTTGCGTTAGCTCACTTGTTGCAAACTACAACCAAAACCTTTAATGATGGTCGCGAGCAAGACTAAGAAAAGCACTTGGTCTTGCGTTTCCCCATCACCCATTCTAAAACCTTTTGGTAATGTGTACATCTCATACAACCACCTTACTGGGACAACGAATGTCATCAACACCTTCCCAGCATTTATTTTAGAGCTTTTAAGTAACCGGCCTTTCTCTGAAGATGAAATATGTACTCGACTGGCTTTAGAATGTGACCAAAAACGCTCAACTAGTTTTGACACATCTGTTATTAGCACATTGAACAAACTGGAAAATGAAGAGTTAGTGTTGAAAATTAGTGAATGAACCTTTCCGACTGTAGTTTGCACGCCCTGCTAAAAAAAGCCTCATCTACTGGCTTCTGTTTTAAAACAGGACCTTTCAATGTCCGGCTAAAAACTAATATAAAGGCGGTGGTTGCAGAAGTGCAAAAGCACTATGCCCAAGCGCCATTAATGACTGTACCATGCATTGAACATTTTGATATTTCATTGTTTCCCATGGGGATTTTACGTCAATGGGTTAAACCCAAGGTACTGTTCACTGTTGATGGTGTTTCACCGTTTGAGCCTTTCCCGATTGACCAAGCGTTTCCCCATTTTGAGTGGGGACTAAACTGGTGTATTGGTACAACCTCTCACAATTGGTTACTACTACATAGCGCTGCTGTAGAGTATAAAAACCACGTACTGCTATTGCCAGCGACCCCAGGTTCAGGCAAGAGCACGCTTTGCTCCGGTCTCATATCTAGAGGGTGGCGACTGCTGTCTGATGAGTTTGGTATCATTGATCACAAGACAGGCCATGTGATTCCGTTACCACGATCTATACCCTTAAAAAACCAATCTATCGATGTAATGAAACGATTTACAAATCCAGAAAACATTGGCAAAACGTATAATACAGTCCGCAAAGGGGATGTAGCGCATTACAAGCCACCTCAAAATTCAATCTTTCAACAAAACACTACCGCCCCTGCGCGGTGGCTTGTATTTCCTAAATTTAAAAATCAAGCTGTGACGGAATTAACACCAATCGACAAATCCAGCGCCTTCATCAAAACAACCAATAATTCTTTTAACTATCATTTATTGATGCAAGAAGGCTTCAACACACTAGCAGCTTTGGTAGAAAATTGTGAATGTTACAATTTTGAATACAGTAATTTAGAAGACGCTGTTAACACATTTACAACTCTTGCAGAACGCTCCCTTTGAATATACTCACAGACATTCTTGCGCGCCCTGATCGCTTAGAGACATTAAGTGTTGCACAATGGAATGATCTCATTCGTTTAGCTCGCTATAACAAGCTTCTTGGCACTATTGCTCATCTAAGTAAAGATCATGGCTTCCGAGATCGCCTGCCTGCTGAACTCGAGCAAATTTTTGTTTCTGAGACGGTACGAAGCCAGCACTTAGCTTTGCAGGCAAACCAAGAACTCCGACACCTCAACAAACTTTTCAAAAACAAAAGTTACCCAGTTGTCCTTTTGAAAGGTGCAGCTTACTTAGCAAGCAATCTAGCTATCGCTAAAGGGCGGAGGCTCTCTGATGTAGACATACTTGTTCCAAAGAACCATCTTGAAGATGCTGAACTTGCCTTATTAAACAGCGGATGGAGATTTAAGAAAAATCTAAGCGATTACGACAATAATTACTACCGACAACTATCACATGAACTTCCTCCCATGCATCACACATCAAGAGGTATGGAGCTGGATGTACATCACAACCTATGCTCACCCATCAGCAGAATAGTAATACCCAGTTCTAAACTAATAGAAAGAATATCCCCAATACCTGATAGTTGCTTGTATACACTGTCCGATCAAGACATGCTTTTACACAGTGCTGTACATTTATTTTTCAACGATGAACTCAGAGGAGGCATTAGGGATTTATATGATATGCACTGTATTTGCACCCGTATAATAAAAAGCGAACAAGACCTCGTTACGCTAATTTCTCGAGCAGTTGACTTACAACTAGACCGCCCACTCTATTACGCGCTAAGCGCTTTAGTCAGGATCTTCAACACTCCTTTTCCTGACGGAGTTGAAGAAAAGCTAAAGGGGATCAGGCCTCAAAAGGCGATTGCTATTTTCATGAATCAACTAATTGACTTAACAATAGCACCTAAACAACTATCAATGCCCAGTAGCCACATAGCTCAACACCTGCTCTTACTACGCGCACACTGGGTTAGAATGCCGCCGATGACACTACTTAGGCATCTCTCGATAAAACTCCAGCTAAAACTTAAGTAATCAGGCTTCTTCCGCAACTGAAATTTTATATTTATTAATCAACGAATATAAAGTTGGCCGTGTAATTCCAAGCAATTCTGCGGCACGAGTTATATTATTTTCTGCATGACCTATGGCGCGAATAATCAATCCACGCTCAACGTGCTCTCTAGCTTCTTTCAAATTAAATGGCAGCGCATCAGCTTCTTCAGCTGGCTTTAACCCTAAGTCTAACAATGTAATAAGTGCATTATCCGCCATCACGACAGCTCGCTTTACACGGTTTTCTAGCTCTCGAATATTACCAGGCCAAGCAAAGGCGTTAATTGCTGATGCTGCATCATCGGTAAAGCCTTTCACACTTTTCCCGAACTCTCCGGCATATTTGGCCAAAAAGGCCCTTGCAATAACAATGGCATCACCTTGCCGTTCACGCAGAGCAGGGATATTAATGACGAACTCGCTAAGACGATAATAGAGGTCTTCACGAAAACCTCCCTGCTGTATGAGCTCTTCAAGGTTTTGATGGGTTGCACTAATGATTCGTACATCAACATCAATTTCCTCTCGACCGCCCACTCTCTCTATCGTTTTTTCTTGTAAGAAACGCAATAGCTTAGCTTGAAGCGGCATTGGCATGTCGCCGATCTCATCAAGAAACAAAGTGCCTTTATGGGCCGATTCTATTTTACCGGGTGTCTGCTTCACAGCTCCCGTAAACGCACCTTTTTCATAACCAAAAAGTTCACTTTCTAAGAGGTTATCAGGGATAGATGCACAATTAATTGCAACAAAACGCTGTTCAGCACGATTACTCAAACGGTGAATAGCTTTAGCAAGAACCTCTTTACCTGTACCGCTCTCACCTAGTAACAATGAGCTAATATCTGCTGGTGCAATTTTTTCAACTGTTCTACAAATTTGTAACATCTCATCGGAAACACCGACAAGACCATCCAAAGGCGCATTGTGTTTTAGGTTAAGCAGTTTGTGGTTTTCTTCTTCAAGCTCACTGAGTTTGAACGCTCTCTCAACAATTAAGCCAAGTATTTCCGGTTCTAGCGGTTTTTGATAGTAATCATAAGCGCCCAAGCCCACTGCTTTTACTGCGTTTGCTTTATCATCATTACCGGTAACAACGATCACTTTTGTCTGAGGAGAAAGAGCAAGTATTTCTTGAAGAATCGCCAACCCTACCGATGCATTAGCTGGGTCGGGGGGTAAGCCTAAATCTAGTGTGACAACTTTAGGCTCATGGCGCCTTAATTGCGCAATGGCAGAATCAAAATCAGTAGCAAAAACCAACTCGTATTGCTCAAAGCACCACTTCATCTGTTTTTGCAGACCAAGGTCATCTTCAACCATCAACAGTGTTTTGCGATCCTTTTCAGACGCCATACTTATCCTTACATTTCGTTAACGTTGGAGCTTAATTTATTATTTAGCGCGCTTTGCCGCTAGGTTAGCATAATTAGCTACTGTGCAATGGTATGAAAACTTCAAACATTGTGCCTTGACCAAGCTCACTTTCCACATTAATAGTGCCTCCGGCTTGCTGTACAAACTGCTGAGCCTCGTAAACACCAACCCCCATACCGGCGCTTCCTTTTGTTGTATCAAACGGTTTGAACAAACGATCTCTAATAAAGTCAGCGTCCATCCCTTCCCCAGTATCCCTAATTCTAAACACAACATGATTACCGTTTATTTCATAATCCAAAGTAATAGAGCCCGCATCAGGAGTTGCGTCCTGGGCATTTTGAACCAAGTGACAAAGAACTGAAACAAAACGATCTTTTTCTATATGTATTTTTGCTGGGGTATCTACGCCGACAAATTCTGGTTTTGGCAGCCCGTCTTTTTGATGTCTGACTACTTCAAGGACGACTTCTGCAGCCTCCTCTACCGTTGCATGTACATTTAATTGACTCTGCTGTCGCAGCTGGCTTAGAAGTCGGTTCATCCGGTTTACAGCATTATCTAATGTATCCAATGCATCATCAATAAACTCAGGATTGCGCTTATGTTTTTCTGCATTGGTAACAACTAAAGACAATTGAGCAATAATGTTTTTCAAATCGTGAACAACAAACGCAGATAATCGATTAAATGCCTCAAACTGTCGTGCTTCTGTCAGTGCATCACTGGCGTTCTTGAAAGCGACCATTGAGGCTATTTGGCCACCTAACGCTTTCAATAAATCATAGTCTTCCCAGTTGATAGAGCGCTTGGAACGTGGTTTTCTTAAACCTATTAAGCCATGCAATTTACTGTGATGTAATAATGGAATTAAAATCCAAAGGTCATCACCTTCGAGCATACTTGCCGGCAAGCTAATACCTTCATAACGCTCAGGGTTTTCTTTGAATTCATCTAATTCAATTATCCAACCAGTAGCTACAACGAAATCCACCAACTCGGATAAATTTTCTCGCTTATCAACGATAACCGGCTCATTGACACTCCAGTTTGCTTTCAACACTAAATGATTATCTTGATTAACCCAAATCCAACCACCCATAGAGTCAACCGGTGCAGCTATTGCTTTTATCAGTTCTTCAAAATAATCACCGTCGAAGGCCAGTTCTGCGAAATGCGAGTTAGCTTTTATCCATTGCTCACGATAATCGTACTTATAAGCAAAGAAGTGCTTACTGAGCCAGACCGACAGGCTTCCTCGAGCAGAACCTGAAGCAAGCAACAGCACCAATAAGGCCAACGAAAACACCACGAAGACAATCTGTAGCGCCCCGCCCCAACTACCGCCGAACCAACGCAGGTAGTATCCCACTGCTGCCATGCCCAACAAATAAGCACCAGCTAACAAAATACCTGTCGTGTAAAAGGCTGCTTGATGGGACACCCGAATAGGCTGCCCCATATTATCAGTCCGAGCGATTGACACAGCCATTAACGGTACCATCAACGCATCAATCCAGCCCCTTGCTACCCATAAAGTCGGGTCTACACGATCATAAAGCAGGGCTTCTGAGAAAAGCACGAAGTCATAAACGAAGATCACGAGCAAACCAAGGGCTAGAAACTTCACTCTCCAACGATTCTCACGTTTGATATTTCTATACCACTGCTCTAGCAATATCAGCGAGAAAACGCCCAAACCAAAAGGTGCAATCAACTCCAGCGATATCCGTTCGAATGGGTAACCAGCAAAACCTTGAATAACGTTCAGTACGAGCAACGCTAATACACCAAACAAAAAGCCCCATAAGGCTGGAGTTTTCCAGAAGGAATAGCTACTTACACCGTGCTGTGCTGAATGAAGTTTCCATAAAAAGAGCACCCAAGCCGTAGAATGAATAATTTCCACAAAACCGGTGTTCATGGGACTGTTGAAGTCTTGCAGTGAAGAAAAATAGAAATAGCCAGACCAAATAGCGGTAATCAATACGGCTTGTATCAACCAAACGCCTTGAAAGCGTCCACGCCATAAAATAACAAGCAACGCTAATAGCAAGCCATTTGAGAATACCCCTGCTAGATAACCAAACCATTCACTCATTATTTAATAGCCTTCTTATAAGGAATTAGGATCATTGCAATAATTCATGAACATAACGGATTGGTATTGCATAAGTAACGCCACTAGGTTTGGACAAAATATCTTCTTTTGTCGTTTTCACTAACACCTTGTTAATGACGCCAATCACCTCTCCTGTTGACGCCTGAAAAACTGGACTGCCGCTATTACCGGGATAGGCTGTTGCGTCCAGTTGATAAACCAATGTCGGGTTACGTAGCATTTTAATTTTTTGGACGCTCAGCGTACCTGACGACGGTGCAGGAATTGCAATAGGTGTCACACTAGAAATCATCCCTTTATGCGTCACTGGGTATAGACCTAAAACCGCCCCTATAGGGAAGCCAGTAAACGCAACATCCTCGCCCTCACGCGCATAAACTGAGTCCGCTAACGACATCGCAGGCAAAGTCGTATTAATTCGTAGTACGGCTAAATCATGTTCCACACTGGCTTTTATTAGCGTTGCCTTTATGACTTTGGCATTCCGACCAACCCCGGACAAAACAACTAAATGCTCTTTTTTTGCATCATTGAGCAATTGATCTACAACGTGGTTGTTCGTGATAATGGTTTTACCATCGCCCACAACAAAGCCTGTCCCTCTAATTTGCGTTGGCGGACGGCGTGTCGCTTGGTAAGTTGCTATACCAACAATTGAAGGCTTTATCGACTCAATTACATCGGGTAACGTCGCAGCATGTAATACAGGCTGAAAACAGTAAAACGCAAGAAAAAAACTAAAAGTCATCCATAACCGGCGCATAAGCGTAAAAAACCTCGTCTATCCTTCATAGGCATGATTGCTAAACAACCACAATAACCATAACATCTCAGATAAATAACACATTGATTTACTGAGTCGATTTAACCACATGACGGTAGCATGATGAACTCTCAGTTTGACTACAATGCGGCATTTTCACGAAACATTGGCTGGGTTACAGAGTCTGAGCAAGCCTTGCTTCGGACAAAACACGTCGCCATTGCCGGGTTAGGTGGCGTGGGTGGCGCGCACTTACTCACACTGGCCCGCTTAGGGGTCAGTCATTTCACCGTCTCTGACTTTGATAGTTTCGGCGTCGAAAACTTCAATCGGCAAGCTGGCGCCCGAATGGAAACGCTGGATCAACCTAAACTTGATTCACTTGTAGCCATGGCAAAACAAATCAATCCAGAAATAACGATACGAACATTTCCTGATGGTGTTAGTGAAGATAATCTTGCTGACTTTATGTCACTTGCCGATATTTACGTCGACGGCTTGGATTTTTTTGCACTCGATATCCGCGAAAAGGTTTTCAATTACTGCAATGAGCACCACATACCAGCGGTGACTGCAGCACCACTGGGCATGGGCACCGCTGTCATCAACTTTATGCCAGGAAAAATGAGTTTTGCAGACTACTTCGGCCTAGACGGACTGGAAAGCACCGATAAATATCTTAAGTTTTTTATCGGATTATCCCCTGCCCGCCTTGCTCAGCCTTATCTAGTCGACCCTTCTCGTACCAATCTTAAAGAGAAAAAAGGCCCTTCAACCATTATCGGTTGTGAGTTATGCGCCGGCGCCGCCGCTGCACAAGCGCTCAAAATATTGTTAGGACGAGGGAAAATTTACGCAGCACCGCACAGCTTACACTTTGACGCATACCGAAATAAGTTCAAGCGTTGCTGGCGACCATGGGGTGCTAAGAACCCACTGCAAAAGCTATCTTTTATTATCGGCAAACGTTTTTTAGATCAACAAAAACATGCCCCCCCCTTAGAAACTGAAGAACTCTCAACGGATGCTGAAAGAGTCATCGACTTAGCGAAATGGGCACCCAGTGGTGACAACACTCAACCTTGGGCTTTTAGCCTAGATGGGGACAATAGTTTTACTGTTATTGGTTCTGACACTCGTGATTGGGTTGTTTATGACCTTGAGGGACACGCCAGCCATATGGCTATTGGTGCTTTACTAGAATCGATAGAGCTTGCAGCCAAGTCCCTTTCGTTAACCGCGACTATTACTGAGCTACCCGCATCGTCTGAAACTCAACCTTGCTTCAATATAGAACTCACGAAAACAATCACCGAAGCTTCGACCGCTGATGTAGCTCTTGCCTCACATTTAAAGATAAGAACTGTTCAGCGTCGCCCAATGCCTATTAAAAAAATACCAGAGCGAACTTGGTCAGCCATCGAAGTCCTCCTTCCAGAAGGGTTCAGCATTCAACGTATAGAAACGCTACAAGGACGATGGAACTTAGCAAAATTAACATTCTCTAATGCAAAAACGCGCCTAACCATTCGAGAAGGGTATGAAGTCCATCGCAAAGTTATCGA
>JBLXCH010000057.1:10361-19178 GCA_048265065.1 Motiliproteus sp.
GCAAAATTAACATTCTCTAATGCAAAAACGCGCCTAACCATTCGAGAAGGGTATGAAGTCCATCGCAAAGTTATCGATTGGAATAAGCAATTTAGTACCGACAAAATACCGGACCAAGCTGTAGGTATGAATTCAGCTGCATTGAAAGTCATGCCTTGGGTCTTTAAAAGCTGGGAAAGAGTTAAGTTTTTTAATACCTGGTGTTTGGGTACCTTATTTCCAAGAATCGAGCTTGATTTAATACCTGGAGTATTTTGTAGCAGTCATGTAATTATCTACGCCAACCAACCTTTAGATAACTACAAGGACTACATAGCAGCAGGTAAAGCTGTTCAACGTTTTTGGTTAGGTTGTTCACTACACGGCTTATCCTTGCAACCAGAAATGACACCACTCATTTTTGCTAATTACATTGAAAAAGACATCGCGTTTACCAAACAACAAAATGCCTATCCGCTTGTTCAAGAAAACACGCAGAAATTCAGAAAAATAGCAGAGAGGCCTTTAAATCAAGCAGCATTCCTCTGTCGAATAGGTTATGGCTCGCTAGCCAAATCACGCTCGACACGTAAAAAATTCACAGACTTAATCAGCAAAAACTCATTATAAGGAAATACCATGAAACGTCTCAAAATCACTCCTGCACTAGCAATGGCTATGCTAATTCACTCAACAGCAAACGCCAGTGGTTATGATGACGCCCTTGAAAGCTTAAAAGCAGGGAATAACAGGCAAGCTGTCGTAGAGCTAAAAAGCCACATTCAATCAACACCTAGCGACACTCAAGCTCGTTCGGTTTTAGCAAAGATATACCTTGATGCAGGGCAATGGGCTAGTGCCGAGAAAGAATTCGTTAAAATTTCTGAAATAAGAAAGCTATCCAAAGAAGAATCAGTTGGGCTAGCAAACGCTTATCTTCAGCAATCAAAAGTCGACAATATATCCAGCATTATCAATATTTCCAGTCTCGACCTGACCGATACAGCGTGGCGCCAAACACAAGTTAAGCAAGCCTTTCTAAAAGAACAGCTCGGCGTTGCTAAATCAATCATCGATGAGCTCAAAAAAACAGATAACAACCAAACGACTCAACTATTACAAGCAGAGTTGAATATTTACGAAAGGGAATACGATAAAGCAGAAGCCATCCTTCAAAACATCCTCTCCTCAGATCAAAACAACATTGAAGCAACTCAACTGCTTGCACGAAGCCACACCCTACAAAATCAACCTAAGCAAGCTGCTGAGTATTATGAAAAAGTATTACAAAACCGAGGGTTCCTTACTCTTGATGAGCTTGGGCGTGTAATAGAATCCTACTTTAAGCTAAATGACATTGCTTCAGCTGACAAACACATTGCTAACTTAGCAAAAGTCTCTCAAAACAACCCCATTACCTATTTTTACCAAGGCATATCAGCCTACTTCAAAAAAGACTTTGCTTTAGCCAGAGAGCAGTTAAACAGCGCGCTAGCAACATCTGAGAACTTCACCCCTGCAATGTATTATCTTGCAATGACCAATATCGAGCTGAGTGAGTTCAACCAAGCCAGAAAACACCTTACACGACTCACTGAAGCTAATCCCAGCAATATTAGCTACCAATTAGCAATGACAAAATTGCTTTTGAAAACAGATGAAAGAGAACTTGCTATTAGTCGACTCGATCGGTTAGCAGGAGTCAAAGAGTCTCAATTAGCGGCAGCTCAACTATTACTTCCACTTTATGTTTCTGATAATGAGTTTGACAAAACAATAGATTTATTCAAAAAAATAGATTTCCAAGATTCAAACAGCAAAATAAACCTAGCAACCTTGGCTGCAACATCGCTAATTAAACAAGGTGCGACAGCGCAGGCCGAAGAAATAGTTAACTTACTGCCCGAATCACCAGAACTTCACCTTCTAAAAGCAATAGTCAGTAATGAACAAAAAAACTATGACGATGCGCTAGCTTCGCTCAGCAAAATTGAAAATGATGAAGCAATACGGAGCAAAGTTTTACCGATAAAAGCTAAGATTCTTTACAACCAAGAAAAGTATGCTGACTCTATAAATACCTACAATCTCGTACTAGAAACCAACCCCGATGATCTTAAAGCGCTGCACGGAAGTGCCTTAAGCTACATCGCAAGTAATAAGATCAAAGAGGCCATTGGGAATTATGAAACGATTTTCAAACTGGCACCCAATAGATCTGACGCTCCAATTAATATCGTTACCTTATATCAACAACTAGAACAGCCACAGAGCGCAGTACTATTTATTAACAGTAATTGGAAGAACGTAACAGCACCGGCGTTGCGAGAGTTTGCTACATTTACGGCTAAACAACAGGATTTCGAAGAAGCAGACCAGCAATTTAAACGCTTACTTTCAATAGACAAAAGTTCTGAAGATACAGCCATCATCTACTCAGGTTACGTAGCTATGCGCGGAGATGTGCCTGCCGCAATCCAATTCATAGAAACCTGGGGGAGCGACTTTCAACCAACGATTAAAACAAGACTTCATCAAGCATCCCTCTATGAAAGAGTAAATGAAACAGAAAAGGCAACCAGCATTTACGAAGCACTGCTGGAGGAATTTCCTAATAACCCGCTAGTATTAAACAATGCTGCCTGGTTCATGAAGGGACACAACGTTGACACAGCGTACACTCTCGCAGATAAGGCCTACAACCTATCGCCCAACAATCCTTCGATCAGGCACACACACGAAGTGATCATGAAAATTAAAGAGGCTATTCAAGAAAAGCTTTGAGGAAGTGAAGGAAAGCAAAACAGTCGTCAGGTTTTTTTACACCATCCCTAGCAACCAAAACCAAAAAAAACATAAGCTATTGAAATTAAACAATAAAAACAAATTGGCACGAGTAATGCTTTATACACAGCAACTAGGATTTATAAAGTATTAACTAAGAAGGAATAAAATCATGAACAGTACTTTTATTAAAAAGAGCATTGCTACCGCCATCATTCCTGTTTGCGGTTTCGTTGCTTTAAATGCAAACGCTGACGCAATTTTGGATCCATTTTCAGCACCTGCTGAAGAAACGATCACAGTAAACGCTGGTTCTACTACTGCTGAAATGATCACAGTTGATGCTTCTATTTTGGGTGGTGAGCGTGAGATCTTTCTTACTCACGATACAGGCGGCAACGACACAGACGTAACAGTTAAAGATGGAACTCTTTCTTTTAACTCTGGCTCACAAACAAGTGGCAGCATTCAAATTGTTTGGGATGGCGCTGCAGACGCTGGCTCAGACACTATTGATGAAACTGGTCTAGGCGGTATCGACTTCGACACTGGTTTCGATGCTTTTGTACTTGATGTTATCGAGTCAGATGATGGCTTTAACTTCTCAATCACTATCTACTCTGACGCTGCTAACTTCACTACTCTTTCTCTAGCGGCTGCAGAAGTTGACTCACCAGAGACTTTCTTCTTCCCATTCTCTTTGTTCTCGTCTTGCCCAGCAATCATCTGTACTGCTACTGGTGCTGGTGTTGACTTGACTAACGTTGGTGCGGTTGCTGTAAATGTTCAAGGCAACTCAAGCCTTGACTTCACTCTAGATGCTGTTCGCGCAGTACCAGCTCCAGGTGCACTAGCACTTATGGGTCTTGGTCTTCTAGGTGTAGCTGGTGTTGCACGTCGTAAGAAGCAAGCATAATTCTTACTAAGTAAAATACCTAAAAAACCCGCTTAATAGCGGGTTTTTTTGTGCCTGTTATTTAGATGCCTTGGCAAGTTTAAGCGGGAGAATTCTCACCACAGTTTCGTGCCCAATGGAATAAAGCTGCTCTTTCTGCTCTTTGGTAAGCTTGAATTGAATCGGTGAAATAGACCCAGTATCTATAACGACTGTTGAATGCCAGAAATTATCATTGACATACTCTCTAGAAATTGTCGTCATAAATGTTCGTATCAACATAACCATGTACGACCTGATGGGAAAAAAGTAATTCTGATCAACAGGGTCTGATGTTTTAATACTCCTCAGCCTAAAAACGACTATTGGTGTACCATCACCTACCCAATCACGCTGTAACGCGTCTTCGGACAATATGCTCCCATCGACCAACAAGTGATGTTTATATTCTTTAAAACTGAACAATAACGGTATCGACATAGAATACCGAACTGCCGTAGAAATTTTTAGATCAGGGGTGTTTACTTTATTAAATATGACCGGCAATCCAGTCCTTACGTCTGTTGCAACAACATGAAACTGCTTCAAACAAGATGAAAAAGTGGCTCCTTTAAGCTTTTCATCAATCCAATGTTCAAAATGGTCACCACTAGATAACCCTCCCGTTCTCAAAAGACTCCAGACCGATTGATTAAAGAATTGCGAGAAGTCCGTTTCTAATGAGATTTCTTTTATTTCCGAAATTGAATAGCCGTTGGCATATAAGGAACCAACAATACTCCCTCCAGAAACACCCACAATATGGTCAAAGTAAATATTCGTTTGCTCAAGCGCGGCTAAAACACCTATATGTGCGGTGAGACGGCTTCCTCCTCCCGCAAGAACAGGAACAATTTTTACTGCTTCTGAACGTGACATCACACTATCCGTCTGTGAAACCACATCCCTCTCCATATCAATCAGCATCACATACCCTCATCGACAATTAGAGGCTTTAAATACACTATTTAAATATAGACGATTGTGGTTGAGTTAAATCAAATACTTCGTTTCTTTGGGTAGAGTCAGTGGTATGGTTAAATTATGCTATGCAGGTAATTTATTATTGAGCCCTAGTCATGAATGATAATCGCGCCATTAGTTTTGATGTAGAAGATTATTTTCAGGTGTCTGCTTTTGAGAAGCAGATAGACCCTGCAAACTGGGATTCTTATGAGTGCCGCATCGAAAGCAATGTAGAGATCATTCTAGAGGTTCTTCAAACCCATAAGGATACTAAAGCTACTTTTTTCATTCTTGGTTGGGTTGCCGAGCGCTACCCCCACCTAGTCAAAAAAATCTCAGCTCTAGGCCATGAAGTTGCAAGCCATGGTTACAATCATCAACGTATTGTAAACATGACTCGTGAGGGGTTTAGAGCTGATATCCAAGCCAGCAAATCGCTGCTTGAAGACCTTACCGGAAAAGCTGTTACAGGTTATCGAGCGCCCAGTTTCTCTCTTGCGCCATCCACACTTTGGGCAGTCGACGAACTTGCTGAAGCAGGCTACCAATATAGTTCCAGCGTGAACCCCGTACCTCATGATCTTTACGGCATGCCTGACGCGCCTCGAACCCCTTTTCTTTGGCACAACGGTTTAATTGAACTTCCCGTCACCACCTTAAGCCTAATGAACAAAAGATTCCCTTGTTCCGGAGGTGGTTTTTTTAGACTTTACCCATACAGCGTATTTAAAAAAGGACTGCAAACGGCTGAGAGTCAACTAGATGGTCCGGTAATTTTTTACCTGCACCCTTGGGAGCTAGATCCCCAGCAGCCAAGGGTCTCCGGAGCTAGTGCGAAATCTCGTTTTCGGCATTATCTTAATTTAGAAAAAACACGTCCTCGACTCGAAAAACTATTGCATGATTTTGACTGGAATACGATTAGTGACCTTCAGGTAATGCAGTCTCCAATCACGCAAAAATACAGCATCGACGCTGCCTAGCACCGTTAATACAGATAGAATGTCTTAGACAAAAAATAATAGCTGATACTTAACGGACCGATAACGTAGTAATGGATAAACAACAGCTTAAATTAATAACACCTTTTATCATCTTTTTAACCCTCGTTTGGTACGCCTGCTTTTACGAAGGCATAAACTCCGCTATTGGCGTTTGGCTATCTTCCGAAATATTCAACCACTGTTTATTCGTCATTCCTGTCTCTTATTATTTAATTTTTAGACAACGACACAACCTGTCACTTAATGAAATCAAGCCTAATTACTGGCTTACACCTCTCATCGCCGGTTGTTTTTTGCTCTATGCTTTCGGTAATGCAGGTGACATTCAACTCTTTATGCACGTAGCCGCATTTAGTGCACTACCTCTTTTATGGTGGACTTTTTTAGGTAACAAAGTCGCTCGAAAAATTGCCTTTCCTTTAGCATTTATCTTATTTTCTATACCCGTTGGTGAAGAGCTTATTCCTGTTCTACAGGATATTACTGCCGACATGGCCGTTGTGATGCTCAATGCTTCAGGGATTCCAAATTTCAGTACAGGCCTTTATATAGAAATCCCTCAAGGCCGTTTTCTTGTTGCAGAGGCCTGCTCAGGCATCAGCTTCTTAATCGCATCAATCGTTATTGGCTTATTATTTATCCACCTAAATATTCATTCGAAAAAGCGTAAATTTGGTTTCTTAGTAATGTCAGTGGCATTTCCTATTTTTGCAAACGCCATTCGAGTTTACGGCATCATTTATATTGCCTACTTGACGGACATGGAATATGCCGCCGGCGCAGATCACTTAATTTATGGCTGGTTTTTCTTCGCTATCGTAATCATTGGCTTGATGCTACTAGGGCAATTGTTTGCTGACTCCCCTACCGAGCAAGACTCAACACCGCCCATTAGCACAACAAAACCTGCATCACTGCTAAAGCTTGCCCGTCTTCCAGGTATTGCACTACTGCTAATCGCATTATGTTTTAATTTTTGGATGAACCAGCTTCAAAACGTTGCTGCACTTGAGCTGCAGCAATCGCCCATCACAGCATATGCGAAAAAACAGCAGGAACAGACTCAATGGATTCCGGCATATCAAGAAGCGTCAGATACTATTCTCGGCAGCGTATCTACAAGCGATGATCATAACGTAGATTATTTCATTGCGTGGTATCCCGCCGGCCACGGTGAAATGCTTAACTCAATCAACCGCTTTTACCGCGAGCTGGATTGGAGCCGTCAGCAAGGCCGCTCCATAATAACGACAACCAATGGCGATAACTTTGTGCTAGAAAATATTACCAATGGTCAAAAGGAAAGGTGGTTGGCGTATCACTTTGTTATTGATGGAAAAGCATTCACAAATCAGAAGAAAGCTAAACTCTATAAAACGCTTAATGTATTTTTGAACAAACACCGAAGCTCCTACGTCCTTGCTTTTTCCGCTGAACGCACGAATGCTACTCTGGAGACGGTGACAGCCAAACAGCTAGCTAACGACATCACTAGCATTCAACCACGCCTCATCAAGAGTAGTTCAGATGACTGAGCCACTCGTTGAAACGATAAAGTCTCGCCAATTTTCGCCATTAGTTAATAAACTCTTACGCTTCTGGCAGACAAGTAACCTGCCGTTGAAATATCGATTATTTGAACACCTATCCAATGCTCATCAAGGCAAAATCATTGAGTACACCTTCGGAGAAAGGCGCTTTGTGGTACCGGTCGACGAGTGGTGTTTTTGGTCAGAAAAAGGTCCAGAAAACTACTACCTAGAAGAGTTCAATCCTTTTTGTGAACACATCAACAGACTCAACCAACCTTTCACATTTTTTGATCTTGGTGCGGATATCGGGACTGTCTCATCCCTTGTCGTCTCTAAATGCCCCACGATACGCGAAGTCATTGCATTTGAACCCAACAGTAGAGCTTACTCACTTTTAGCTTACAACCTAGCTCAGATCCCCCTTCCCTGTATTGCTGAAGAACAAGCCATATCGAACCGTAAGGGACAAGCCACCATCAATAGCAATAACACGAAAACATCCGATCACGAAGGCTCTATTATTCCTGATATAGCAGGCCAAACACCAATGACCTGTCTCGACATATGGATAAACGAAAACAACTTTACCTCTCAATCTACAATTGTCATCAAAATTGATGTTGAAGGCCAAGAAAGGGCCGCACTGGAAGGCGCCAAGGCTCTGATCCAACAGGCCGAACACGTTATCATTCTTATTGAGTTTCATCCTGATGTCTTGGCCAAAACAGCAGAAACCCCCGAGCTACTGATGAGCACGGCAGAAGCGTTACGTCCATTCACATGGACTGTTCCCGCTCTTAACAATAAACATGTAGATCGTAACACCCCGTTTTACGAGCAATGCCCCATCAAGCAATACGACGTCATCGGTACTTCTTGTGATTTATCAAAAGGTTTGCACAAACAATGAATAAGAAAGTTCTCGTATTAACCGAAAACTTCCCTCCCATCTCAGGAGGCAGTGGCCGTTGGTTTTGGGAGCTTTACTCAAGACTACCTCGGGACAAAGTCATTATCCTCGCTGATACAGTTGAAGGTTCAGAAGCCTTTGATAAAACGCATGACCTCAATATCATCCGGGCACCCTTGCATTCACCCGAATGGGGCTTAAAGAGCCTACAAGGTCTAAAGTTCTATTGGAAAAATATACAATTAATCAAAAAACTGATTAAAGAACACAACATCGAAGAAATACATTGCGGACGCGTCATTCACGAAGGTGTAACTGCATGGCTGTTAAAAATGCTGACAAGTACGCCCTACCTCTGCTTTGTTCATGGGGAAGATGTGGAAACCGCAGCAACAAGCCGCGAGCACGACTTAATGGTCAAGCAAGTGTGCAAACAGGCTCGGCTCCTTATCTGCAATAGCCATAACACCAAAGGGATTCTAGAAAGACTGTCGTACTCACGACCAGAAGAGTTTGGGTCTAAAGTTCATGTCCTTCACCCTGGTGTTGATACAGACAAGTTCTGCCCTGCCTCACCTGATCCTGTCTTTAAAGAGAAAATGGGATGGACTGATCGAAAAGTCATCATTACCGTTGGCCGCCTGCAAAAACGGAAAGGCCAAGATATGATGATAAGAGCCATGGAGAAGATCCGGGAAGCAATACCTG
>JBLXCH010000058.1:0-19016 GCA_048265065.1 Motiliproteus sp.
TTTTCGACGAGTTTTTTAGGGTCTGATTGCATATTACCTGCTCTGCTTATGCTTCACCCGCCGGTACCCATTTATCCAATTCCAGATACCGCTCAATACCTTTGATGCGGTCTTCTGGGTGGTGGTTTACGTACAGCACGGTGGTTTTGTTAGCAGCGCAGATTTTTTCGATGAGGGCTAAAACGAGCTGGCGGTTCATGTCGTCTAAACCGAGGCATGGTTCATCTAAGATCAGTAATGGCGGATGCTTTACCATGGCACGGGCGATTAAGAGTAAACGCTGATCACCGTATGAGAGCTTGTTGAATGGCTGGTCTGCGCGGTCGCTCATACCTAAAAGTGCGAGCCACTGATCGGCAATTTGTCGCTGTTTATCGGTCGCTTTGGTGTACAAGCCAATGCTGTCAAAAAAGCCGGAAATGATCACATTGCGTAAGCCAGTGCCTACTCGGTATTCCCATTGCAAGGCGGTGGAGACGTAACCGATGTATTGTTTGATTTGCCAAATGCTTTCCCCTGTCCCACGCTGGAAACCAAAGACAAAAATATCATTCACGTAACACTGTGGATGGTCGCCCGTAATCAATGATAACAAGCCTGTTTTACCGCTACCGTTGGGACCACTTAGCTGCCAGTGTTCACCGGGATTAATAGTCCAATCAAGGCGGTCGATGATGATGGTTTCGTCATATTTGATACTGATGCTATTTAAGCGCACTAGAGGGTCATCGCCATTAAGGCTGGGGATCTCTGTGTCTGGATCAGATTCAGGTACAGCTAAATCGGTGGTTTTAAGGTGCAGCAATTGGTACAGCTCGCCATAGGCTTTTTCATCTCTACGGCTGACTTGGTGTTGCAGGCGCCCGTGCTCTACATACGCAATATCAGTGATGAAGTCGGGAAACTCATCAAAGCGGTTTAAGACCATAACCATCGGCACCGTTTCGATAATTTGCTGCAGGTATTCTTGCAACATCGCTAAGGTGTTGGCATCGAGGCCGTCGAAGGGTTCGTCTAAAACTAATAGGTCAGGTTTGCTGGCTAGCGCACGGATTAACATGACTTTGCGAGACTCACCGGTAGAGAGCTTTCTGAAACTGCGATCTAACAAGTGATCAAGGTTGAACTTCACCACAAGGTCTTCAGCTAATGGGAGGTCGGCACAGCCTGCAAAAAGAATTTCACGGACTGGCGTCCCTTCGCTAATAACGTCCTGAATATCCGCATCATCTTTTTTACGCTCGGCTTCAATCAATTCAGCCTGTGCTTCAAAAGACACCACACCGACACGCTCTGGTAGACCAGACAGTGAGCCTGAAAGCTTCTCACCAACACCCGACAACACCGCTGCCAGTGCGGATTTACCTGCACCGTTAGTACCGGTGATTACCCAATGCTGATGGGTCTCAATCTGCCAGTTAATATCGTTAAGCTGGAAGCTTTCATCAAACTGGACGGTAAGATCTTCAAGGCGAATCGTCATGGTGAACCTAATAAAGCGAGATGTTAAAAACTGGATGTTTAAGTAAAGGCCTTATGTTTTTCTTGAGTTCAGAAAATCAGATAGCAAGACGCTTAATTAAATAACCACTACGAGGGTTAAAACGTAAAAAGCCGAGATATAACTCCCGGCTTTCATGGATCGAAAAGCGTTATGAGCGCCGCGTAGACAAGGCAAAAACCGAATCAAACGCGCAGCTTATAGCTCTTTATAACGAGCAGTAAATGAGCAGTAAATGAGCATTTTGAGACGGTTTTTAACGCCGTATCCGCAAGCGCACGCTTTTAAAAACAAAAGCTTTGTTTATACGATCTTCTTCATGTCAGCCATGTGGCCGCGCAACACCGTACCAATCGCTTCAACCGGGTGTGCACGTAATGCTGCGTTTACTTCGATCAAACGCGCGTTATCAACACCGTTGTCGTCTACGTCTAAACCACGACCAATCACGTCAGACTTGATGCCTTTCATGAAGTCAGCCAACAACGGTAGGCACGCGTGGTTGTATAGGTAGCAACCGTATTCCGCCGTATCAGAGATAGTGGCGTTCATCTCGTACAACTTCTTACGTGCGATAGTGTTAGCGATTAATGGCGTTTCGTGTAGTGACTCGTAGTAAGCAGAGTCAGCAACGATGCCAGCAGCTGTCATTGTTTCAAACGCTAGCTCAACACCAGCTTTAACCATCGCAACCATCAAGATGCCGTGGTCGAAGTATTCTTGCTCAGAAATCTCAACGTCGCCTGCAGGAGTCTTCTCGAAAGCAGTCTCAGCAGTCTCTGCACGCCAGCCTAGTAGCTCAGCGTCATCGTTGGCCCAGTCTTTCATCATGTTGGCGGAGAAAGTACCGTTGATGATGTCGTCTTGATGCTTGTTGTAAAGCGGACGCATGATTTCTTTAAGCTCTTCAGAAAGATCGAATGCTTTGATCTTCGCTGGGTTAGAAAGACGGTCTAGCATGTTTGTCACGCCGCCATATTTCAGTGCTTCAGTGATGGTTTCCCAGCCGTATTGGATCAGCTTAGAGGCGTAACCAGGCTCGATGCCTTCTTCGATCATTTTATCGAAGCACAACAAAGAACCCGTCTGTAACATACCGCAAAGGATAGTCTGCTCACCCATAAGGTCAGACTTAACTTCAGCGATGAAAGAAGACATCAAAACGCCCGCTTTGTGACCGCCAGTACCCACAGCGTATGCCTTAGCTAGTGCAAGACCTTCGCCTTTAGGATCGTTGTCTTCGTGAACAGCGATCAAGGTAGGAACACCAAAACCACGCACGTATTCGTTGCGTACTTCAGAACCTGGGCACTTAGGTGCAACCATGATAACGGTTAGGTCGTCACGGATTTTCATGCCTTCTTCAACGATGTTGAAACCGTGAGAGTAAGACAGGCAAGCACCTTCTTTCATTAGCGGCATGATCGCGCCAACAACCGCTGTGTGCTGCTTATCAGGTGTTAGGTTAAGTACTACATCAGCAGTTGGGATAAGCTCTTCGTAAGTACCAACGGTGAAGCCGTTTTCAGTCGCATTTTTCCAAGACTGACGCTTCTCATCGATAGCGGCTTGACGCAATGTGTAAGAAACATCGCAACCACTGTCACGTAAGTTCATGCCCTGAGCCAAGCCCTGTGCACCACAACCGATAACAACAATCTTCTTACCTTTAAGCGCGTTTACGCCATCTGGGAATTCAGAAATGTCCATGAAACGGCATTTAGCCAATTCTGCAAGCTGCTCACGTAGTGGCAGGGTATTAAAGTAGTTATTAGACATGTAGCTATCCATCTAAGTTTTGAAGCGGTTAAGTTATTAAAACCAAATTTCTAAAACCAACTTATTAAAAGCAAATAGTTAAAACCGAATCGTTAAAACCAAATACTGTAACCTGGTGATGGAAACTCAGCTAATAAGACAGAGAAGATAAAACCGTGTTTACCCCTGCCAACGGACCCAGAAAAGCAATCTATCAAACAGAGATAACAAATTAGTGAACGCACTCTAACGCACAGGCTTTCTTTCGTAAATTGATATAAATACAATACTGTATGCCGTATTTTGAAACATAGGATAGAGTCGCGTAGAATCGCCCCTATGGATACACGGACACTCACCCAGTTTTTGGCCCTTGCTGACCATCTGCATTTTGGTCGAGCTAGCAATGCTTGCCATATTAGTTTGTCAGCGCTGTCTCGTAATATTCGGCAATTAGAAGACGAGCTTGGAGTCAGCCTGTTTCGCCGCGACAATCGTACGGTTGAGCTCACCAAAGAAGGTCAGCTATTTCAGCAATATGCCCGTGAAGCCACAACCCAATGGAATCTAATTCGCAACCAATTAGCGGGAGGCGCTGATGTGTTAAGCGGTGAAGTGAGCCTGTACTGTTCAGTCACCGCCACCTCCAGTATTTTGTTTGATCTACTCAATCGTTTTCGCAGTGACTACCCAAAGATAGAGATCAAACTGCACACCGGCGATCCAGAATACGCCCTTGCTCGCGTTGTAGCAGGAGAAGAAGATATTACTATCGCTGCTCACCCCCCGACGCTCCCTAGAGGCATGGCGTTTAAACCGATCACTATTTCGCCGCTGGTATTCATCGCCCCCTTGGTTAGCGATCCGCTACAGCAGTCACTCATTGAATCTGGCGGAGAAACGCCTACACCGATGGTAGCACCGGTAACGCCTGAACAATGGGCACAGGTGCCGATGATCCTGTCAGAAGGTGGTATTGCGAGAAACCGCATCGATACGTGGTTTAGAAAAATGGATGTTAGCCCACGCATTTATGCGCAAGTAACCGGCTACGAAGCTATCGTCAGCATGGTGAGTTTAGGATTAGGTGTCGGCGTGGTACCGAAGATCGTTCTGGAAAACAGTCCAATGGCAGACCGGATTCAGATCTTACAGGTAGAGCCCAATCTAGAGCCTTTCAACATCGGCCTTTTCGCGCTAAAGAAAAACTTAAAGAACCCTCTCGTTCAGGCTTTTTGGGGACTTGTTGCGCAAAAGTGATCCCAAGAAAATAAATCTAAGACTTCATGCAACCATCGTTTAAAGCGCCGCTCTAACCTTCCACAATCACTTCACAACTCTCTGATCGAAGGTTACTTATGACGAACATAAAGGCCCTGAGCATTTTCCTGTTACGGCTGTCCACCGGCCTGTACTTAACGCTCTGGGGAATCCATAAACTCATCAATACCGAACAGGCCATCGGCCTTTCTAACAAATTTTACGCTGGACTGATTAGTATTGAGTCGTTGACTCCCCTGCTCGGCATCGCACAAATCATCGTCGGTGTCATGATTATGCTGGGCTTGTTCCGTTCATTTTCTTATTGGGCACAGTTCGCTTGGTATGCTATCGGCCTGATCCCGATTCTGGGTTTTATTGTTGACCCTTTTGGCTTGTATCTCGTCGAAAAAGCACGACTGACTTGGTTCCCTTCCACCACTCTGCTGTTTGCAAGCATGGTAATTCTTGCGTTTAGAGAATACGACACCATCTCCGTTGATCATAAGCGTGGAAGATAAGCGCTAATAAAAAAGGCTCTTTATGCAAAAGAGCCTTTTATACAGACAGTTAACAAAAGCTGAAAAATAAGGCTTAACACTCCACCACGTTAACCGCCAAACCACCTTTCGATGTTTCCTTGTATTTGTCTTGCATGTCCGCGCCCGTGTCCTTCATGGTTTTAATGGCTTTATCCAGAGAAACCACATGCTTGCCATCACCTCGCAATGCAATTTGAGTCGCATTAATGGCTTTCATTGCCGCTACTGCATTGCGCTCAATACAAGGCACTTGCACTAAGCCTCCTATCGGGTCACAGGTTAATCCTAGGTTATGTTCAAGGGCGATTTCAGCGGCGTTTTCTACTTGTTCAGGCGTTGCACCCAGCGCTTCTGCTAAGCCTGCCGCCGCCATTGCAGCTGCCGAGCCAACCTCACCCTGACAGCCTACTTCGGCACCAGAAATCGAGGCATTTTCTTTACATAATTGCGCAATAGCACCAGCGGCTAAAAAAAACCGTATGACGTCATTTTCGCTGAAATTATCTTGGTATTGCTGCAGATAATGCAGTACCGCTGGAATAATCCCTGCCGCACCATTGGTTGGCGCGGTAACAATACGACCACCGGCGGCGTTTTCTTCATTGGTCGCTAACGCATAAAGATTGACCCAATCCATCGCTTCTAAACTGCGAGTGATCATGTTGGCATTGTTGTGAGTTTGCAGTTTCTGGAACAAATCCGGCGCTCGTCGACGAATATTCAACCCACCCGGCAGGATACCTTGGGTTCTAATACCGCTATTGACGACAGTTTTCATCGCCTCCCAGCGTTTGAGAATTCCTTCTTTAACCTCAACTTCGGAGCGCCAGCTTTTCTCATTTTCAAGCATTAACTGGCTGATACTCAGATCATTTGAGGCGCAAAGCTCTAGTAGTTCCACCGCTGTTCGAAAAGGATAAGGAGGAATCGCCGCTGTGGAGGCCGCTTGTGGCCATTGGCTTGCTTCAACGATAAAACCACCGCCGACGGAAAAGTAGGTTTGTTCCGCTAAAGTGTGGCCTGAGTTGTCTTGTGCAATCAGCGTTAGCGCGTTGGGATGTTCCGCGAGATTCTCGGAACTGAATATAAGATGTTCATCAGCGACAAAATAAACTGGATGAATCCCCGCCAACGCCAGCATTGGCTGGTCGCGAAGCTGATCGGATAAGTTATCTAGATGTGCTGGACTAACGGTCTCTGGATGCTGCCCGTTCAAACCCGCAATAACAGCCAAGTCTGTGCGGTGTCCTTGCCCGGTAGCGCTGAGGGAACCGAACAAAGTCACAGTAACTTTTTCAGTCGCTGTCAGTGTGTTCTCAGATTTCAGGGATTCGACAAACGACAAAGCCGCTTGCATGGGGCCAACGGTGTGTGAGCTAGAAGGGCCAATACCTATCGTGAATAGATCAAGCACGCTGATAGACATAAATAACCTACCTATTAAAACGCACTGGGCACTGATAAACAGGGCCAAAATACGTTAAAGGAATCAAAAATGAATGTGGTTATCTACAGACTAACAGTATTGAATCGCCAATGTGAATAAGCGTGCCTTACTCACAGAGTTTATTTTGATACATGAGTTTATCTGCCTGTTCTAGCCACTCATCCATGCAACAAAACTGAGGGGTTATTTCACAAACTCCGAAAGAAATTCCCGTTTGGCAGGCACTCCCATCTTCCAAACTAATTTCGATAATATCGCCCACTCTTTGACAGTATTGCTCTGCTTCCTCAGCACCTGAGTTGGACAACAGTACTGCGAACTCATCACCGCCATAGCGACCGACTACGTCAGTATCGCGAGAGTTTTCAAGCAAAGTGGAGGCGATTTTCTGAAGCATCATGTCGCCTACACGATGACCATGCTCATCATTAACCCCCTTAAATTTATCAACATCAATAAACACTAACGTCGCTACCGTTTTATCTCGCTGAAAACGTTTAAAGGCGTCAGACAGGTATTCACGAAACGCTTTGATATTGTAAACACCGGTCAAATGGTCTTGGCGTGATAAACGCTCAAGTTCTTGATAAGCCCGATTCAACTTAGCGAGGGACTCATCTAACGCTTCTTCGGTTTTTTTTAGCTCTGTAATATCTTGGATGGAAGAAATAAAGTAATCAGGCTGACCCAAGCTGTTACGAATAAGCGTCGTTGTCAGTTTCGCCCAGCACCAGTGACCGTCTTTATGTTTGTATTGTTTAACTTTTGAGAAACTAGAATAGATTTCACCCGCTAACGAGCCTTTTATCCACGCAAGGCTCTCAGGTAGGTCCACAGGTCGTGATAACGCTTGAAAGGTCAGGCTGAGGATTTCCTCTTGGCTATAACCCAAAAAATCACAAAGGTAGTTGTTCACCCGAATAAACTTACCGTTAAGATCAACATGTGTTAATCCAACTGCAACTCCATCAAAGGTATCCTTGTATTTTGGATCGACCCCATCCACTACCAGTTCGCTTTTCATTCGACCTGTAACCGTTGAGTTATATTTTTCACTACATGCAATATAGCTAATGTGAGTAATATCGCATGCCGCCCTGTTTCGGCAAAGTGAATCATGTGCATGATCAGACATAAGCTATCGGCAATTGTCTGGAAAAAGTAACAAATTAATCAAACTGTTAGCACTCGTAACGTCCTGACTTACATAACCATTACAGCTAGGTGTAAAAACTGGCACGTTGTATTTACTGTGTTGTCTACTTTTGATCAATTAACCATTAACTAACTGACCATTAGGTAACTGGTCATAAGTAGCCAAATAAAGCTAGCGGCTTTATACCTAGCCCTCTATACCTAGTCGCTTATACCTAGTCGCTCTATACCTAGTCGCTTTAAAAAGCTTTGCACTTGGCGATATAGGAAAAATAAGTGCGTGGCATACGTAATTGAATACCGTCATTAGCGGCTTGAACAATTTTTTGTGTCGCACAATGGCACACCTTACTTTCGACACCAAACTGTTTGGGTTTTTCAACACAGGACCGATGAGTCTTATCAATTTCTTCCTTGTATTGTGTTTCCATCAAACCATATTCAAGGGCCACGGACTCATGCACCTCAGCCGCCGCCTTTGCCGCCAACATCACGGCACCATAAGCGTCATCACACTGCTGCGGTGCCAATGCCGCGCGAGCCTTTGCTTCTGTTTGGCTAATTTGTGCATTCATATAAGCCACGCCAATACTGCTAACAGCATTTCTGCATCGCGTTTGGCACGCCTCAATTAAAGTAAAATCTGCTGAATCAAGAGGAATAAAACGCTTCTTCATCAGACATAGCTCTGCCTTGTTATACATATCCAGCTGAACTTGTTCATCGAATACGGAGCTCTGCTGGGCACCAGCGCTATTAGCACTGCTATGATTAATAACGCTCAAACCGTTATCAACAGCAGGCCTATCAGCAAGCGCGCCATCAGCACTCGCGCCTGTAGCAAAAACAGCCATCACACTAAGCAGCAACACCTCTGTTTGACGAGGTGGCATAAGGCGTAACAGCAACGCACCAATTGATTGAAAAATAGCCACGTTAAAAAATCACCACCGAACGAATGCTTTGGCCTTCATGCATGAGATCAAACGCCTTGTTAATGTCATCCAGACCCATGGTGTGCGTCACCATTTCGTCTACTTTAATTTCGCCCTTCAGGTACCGATCAACGTACGCTGGTAGTTGAGAACGACCTTTAACACCACCAAAAGCCGACCCGCGCCACACCCGCCCGGTGACTAACTGGAAGGGCCGAGTTGCGATTTCCTGACCTGCACCAGCTACGCCAATAATGACCGACTCACCCCAACCTTTATGGCAGCACTCCAATGCAGATCGCATGACTTCTGTGTTGCCGATACATTCAAAAGAATAATCAACACCACCATCGGTCAACTCGACAATCACTTCTTGAATAGGCGCATCGTAGTTTTTCGGATTCACGAAATCCGTAGCACCGAGCATTTTCGCCATTTCAAATTTATCTTCGTTAATATCAATAACAAAAATTCGCGAAGCGTTGGCTAAGACAGCCCCTTGCACCACACTCAAACCAATACCGCCTAAGCCAAACACGGCAACGGTTGCGCCCTCTTCAACTTTTGCTGTGTTTAATACTGCGCCGATGCCTGTGGTCACCCCGCACCCCAACAAACAAACCTTATCCAGCGGTGCCGCCTTATTAATTTTAGCAACGGCAATTTCTGGTAAAACGGTATATTCGGAGAATGTCGAGGTACCCATGTAATGAAATAACGGTTGCCCATTGTGAGAAAAGCGGCTGGTGCCATCCGGCATCAAGCCTTTGCCTTGGGTGACACGAATGGCTTGGCAAAGGTTGGTTTTACCCGAAAGGCAGAATTTACATTGGCCACACTCTGGGGTGTATAAGGGAATAACATGATCGCCTACGGAAACAGAGGTCACACCAGAGCCAACGGCCTCAACCACACCACCGCCTTCATGACCTAATACAGCGGGGAATAAGCCCTCGGGGTCAGCACCAGACAAGGTAAACGCATCAGTATGACAAACACCGGTGGCAACCATACGAACCAATACTTCACCGGCTTTTGGGCCTTCCACGTTGATTTCTTCGATGACTAAAGGCTTACCCGCCTCCCACGCCACTGCAGCTCTAGATTTCATCTTGCGTCCCTCACTCGTTTGGGCAGAAGTTAACCGCTAAGCTCGTAGACTAACGCGAAAGAAAGCTAACGTCATTGACTACTTCAATGGCATTTTCATCGTTGTAAATAAACAATTTTTTGATGGGCTTTAAGGCTTTGTCGAGCTAAAAGAAGGCAGCGAGGTCTGACTCAACCAATCATCCATTTGCCGCTGCCCTGCATCAGTACTGGTAAAATAAAATGCCGCAGCGGCCACACCAAGAATCACAATCGCTAACATTATTCGAGAAACGGGCTTGGATTCTGCTTCTTTAAACACCATTGGTTTTGCTGAAGAGGCCTGTGCCTTTTGAGACGACGGTTGCGCGCCGAAGTCGTCCACCTGCCCCGTACTGAGCAAGCGAGATTGCAGAAGACATAGACCTTGGTTAGTTTTCGCTTTCAACTCATCAAGTAAGGTTGGCACTCCCAAGTGAGTTGCCAATAATTTGTATTCTTTATGCGCCGATTGTTTCATCGTCTCTAGCGGGCTCTGATAAGCATACTGGCACTGGAATCGACTAACGTCTTCGCAAAGTTTAGCTAACTGGGCACCACCAGTGGCAGCAACCGTCGATAAACGATTAATGGAAGTGGCACTTTGTTGCTTATAAGCCATAGCCAATGCATTAAAGGCAGCCGCTCGCAAAAAGTCTGATTCATTTTTACTACCCAACAAAAAACCATCAGGGTGTGACATCATCCAACCGCCATCCGTGTCCTCACGGACAAGATGCTCCGGATCGACCCCAGAGGTTTTGCTAAACTGAGACACCAATGTATTAAACTCTTGTCGCGTTACGCCTTTTGGCAGCCATAACGCTCGCTGTACTTGCGCTTCAAGATCAAAGGTTTTATTGGGTGCTACTTCTAAAATCCCTCTGGCATCCTTTCGGCATGCAGCTTCAAGGTCAGCGCTGCTGTGATAATCAAAATCACGAACAACCACTAAAATGTCAGTTTGAAAGGGTTTTCTAAAAAAACGAAAGTTGTAGGCGGTGCTCTCAGAAAAGTTTAGCTTCGTCACACTACCGTCACGGCCAATGGACTCATAAAACGGTGCGATAGCAGGCAGCGACATTTTAATACCAAAATTATCCGGTAACGTCGGTTTCTCTAATACAAAAAACAGTGCTAATTTAGCCATTTTATTATTCCAACCCTACTCATTCATGCTGTGAAAGCTCACTAAAGGTGCCTCACCTATTGACAGCATAATGAGTTCCTCGATACTGAGGTTTATTAAACACAGACTGATGATGGAATAAAACAGACGGATGCAGCAATGATCAGGGTTTCTCTTGGTTTTTTGATTATAATCACAACTTTTTGCCCTGTGCCTGCCTATGCAGACGGACATTATCTGCTATCTCGCTGCCAAAATGCGCTTAAAATCGTCCAAAACCCGACTAAGTATTCATCTCGCACAGACATGGCTTATTGCTATGGACTACTTCAGGGGGTTCGTGAAATGAATCAGTTATACCAATTAAAGCTCAAGCAATCCGCGTATTTTTGCCTCGACGATCAATACCTAGGCCATCGAGAAAGCGCTGAGCTGGTTGTTAATTTTTTACGAAAACATCCAGAAAAACTCAATAAAAACGAAACTGCATTGGTCGTACAAGCTTTTCGCGACATGTACCCCTGCCAAGGATAACGCAGCGCCTAGAACATCTACGATTGTGCAAACGAAGTTACAACGGCGCTTTTTGACTCTGACAACCAATAATAGGCATCGCTTTGATTACTGACCCATGGTTCTATTTAGCCGCTATACCGGCTGTCCTTATCACAGCCATTTCAAAAGGCGGAATGGGTGGAGGGGCTGCCATCGTCGCGGTGCCAATGATGTCTTTAGTGATATCACCCATTCAAGCAGCAGCCATCATGCTGCCCATTTTATGCATCATGGATATTGTGGGTGTTTGGGGGTTCCGAGGCACTTATGACAAGGGCAATTTAAAGGTCCTGTTACCTGCGGCTGCGCTAGGAATCGCACTAGGAACCATGAGTTTTCACTACTTATCAGAACATCATCTCAAACTGCTGATCGGCAGTATCGCACTGATTTTCACCATTAATTATTGGTATAAACGATTTCGTAAAGTCGAAGAAAAGGTGCAGCCAGCCAGCACCGTTCGAGGCACCATTTGGGGGACATTAGCAGGTTTCACAAGCTTCAGCGTGCACGCTGGTGGACCTCCTATCAGCATTTACCTGCTGCCTCAAAAGCTCAACAAAACCCTGTTTGTTGGCACCACAGTAATTATTTTCTTCGCCATCAACTTTATGAAAATCATCCCTTATTCGGTACTAGGCCTTTTTGACGCCACCAACCTTAAAACATCCTTGGCGCTTGCTGCTCTCGCACCTATCGGTGTTTACTTAGGCATGTTTTTGCATAAGCGAATTAATGACTTATGGTTTTATACGCTGTGCTATGGCTTGTTGTTTATAACCGGCTGCAAATTAATGTATGAAGGCCTAGAAGGTTTATTCCTATAGGTCATTGGTGCTCGCTATCCTCATAGAAAAACCCTTTTAACTCCCCTTTTAACCCCCCTTTAAAATCCCCTTTTAAAAGCCCTTGTAAACTCCTAAAAAAAGCCCTTGAAAAACTTTTTAAGCATCCCTATCTATTTTTATGTAAGACAAAAAAACCTGCATGATCACTTTTTTATGCACATGCGTAGAAAAGTTAGAGACCGCCTGATGGGGTCTCGCTGAAGGTGTCGGTTCGTAAGAATGACACAGTCATGCAATTTATATTGCTCAAAAAGAGGATAGTGTTATGCATATTGATTTTTCACCCTTGTACCGTTCATCAATTGGTTTTGATCGTCTCGCAAACATGATCGAAACCGCGGGAAGCAGTAATTCACAAGGTGGTTACCCGCCTTATAACATCGAACAATTGGAAGAAAACCAATATCGAATTTCGATGGCGGTTGCAGGTTTCTCGATTGAAGAACTGGATATCCAATCCGAAGCCAATACACTAATTATCAAAGGCAGCAAAACTGACGATAATAACGAGCGACAGTTTTTATATCAGGGAATTGCAGAACGAAACTTTGAGCGTCGTTTTCAGCTGGCAGACTTTGTAAAAGTGACTTCTGCGGCCATCGAAAACGGTCTGTTACATGTTGAGTTAGAGCGTGAGATACCTGAAGCGATGAAACCACGTAAAATCGAAATCACGACTTCTGCGCCCGCTGCAAAAAGCGCAGACAGTAAACTGCTTAAATCGGCATAGCAGTCGTTTAGTCATGTGACCTTCTGTACAGCAGAAAGCTGCTGCGCAAAAACCAAAAGGCACCTTGATCAGGTGCCTTTTTAGAGAAACCACAAAACAAGCTTAGGGTAAGCTTCTTTATCGGTTTATCGCGTGTTCTTAAAATCTGCGATTAAAGTGCTTCTAAAATCTTATCTGCGCCACTCACTGTTAGGTCAGTCGCTTCTTCAGCATTCAATGTTGTCACTGTACCGTCTTCGATGATCATCGCGTAACGACGTGAACGAACACCACCAAAGCCACGAGTATCAACTTCAAGACCGATTTCTTTAGTGAAAGAAGCGCCACCGTCAGCCAAGATAGTTAGCTCTTCAGTGTTTTGAGTTTTTGCCCATGAACCCATAACGAATGAATCGTTAACTGAGATACATGCAACCATATCAACGCCTTTTGCTTTGATCTTGTCAGCAGCCGCAATAAAGCCAGGCATGTGCTCGTCAGAACAAGTTGGCGTGAATGCACCAGGAACAGCAAAAAGAACAACTTTTTTACCTGCAAAGAATTCGTCAATCTTAACCATGTGCGCGTGACCTTCAGCGTCAACGTGAGCAACGGTTTTATTAGGAATCTTATCGCCTACTTGAATCATGTTTATCTCCTTGGATTGTAAGTGCCGATTAAGCACCCGAAAGGCCCACAGTTTATAACCATTCCTTAGGAAGAAACACCCTCCAGATGAAGGGTTATTCATGAATTCGTGTTTACCGATGGCTCCAGTGCTTGGGATTATCCAAACAGGTGGCTACAATACTCAAATTCCCCCTCATGAATGGACAATCTCTTTGGCGCTGACGATATACAACCTCCTGCTGATTCTCGGTTCTCCCGTAATCCTAATAGGTTATTTCATCAAACTTTATCGTCGCCCTGATTATCGTTCACGTTGGGCCGAACGCTTGGGTTTCTTTCCTGCAGCCCGAGGTAAAAAAGGGATTCACGTCCATGCGGTTTCGCTGGGTGAAAGCAAAGTTGCCGCAAGAGTGGTCAGCGAACTACTTCAAAAGCACCCTCAGCTGCCGATTATTTTCACCTGCAGCACAGCCACCGCGTCTGCCTTTATTCAACAGACTTTTGGTCACCGCGTTGATCACTGCTATTTGCCATTCGATTTCCCTTGGGTTGTCGCTGCTTTTATGAAACGTTTCCAACCCCGCATGAGTGTTATTACCGAAGTGGAATGGTGGCCAAATTTGATCCATCAGCACCACAAAAAGAACAATCCAGTCATAATGATCAATGCCAAAATGACGGATAGCTCCAAAGAAACCTATTTAAAGTTTGCTCCCTTATTTAAGGATATGGCGAAAAAAACGACTCAAGTATTGGTGCAAACCCCGACCAGTCTGAGTAACTTTGCTGCACTTGGTTTACAGAACGAACAATTACAACTGAGCAACAATATAAAATTTGACGAACCTTCCGTTACTCACCTGCCTGCGCATATCAACGGTCTTAAAAGTGCCATCAACAAAAGTGCCATCAATGGTCGCAAGGTCTGGATTGCGGGTAGCACCCATGCTGAAGATGAAATCGCTGTGCTATTCGCCTTTAAGCAACTAAAAGAACAACATCCTGAATTACTGCTAATCCTAGTACCTCGCCACCCAGAGCGATTCAACACAGTTTATGAAAACTGCCTTGCGCAACATTTTTCGGTAGCACGACGTAGCAAAGACGAAACGATCACAGCTACAACGGATATTTTACTGGGTGATACCTTAGGTGAACTCAGCGGACTTTATAGTCTTGCCGATTACGCATTTATTGGTGGTTCCATTACGAAAAGGGGTGGCCACAATCCACTTGAAGCAGCGATTTATGGCATCCCTCTAATCATGGGGCCAAGCCAGTTCAATTCATTGGATATTATCGAAAGTCTCGAAAATGCAGGGGCATTGACTGTAGTTAATGACGGCGATGCACTGCACCAAACAATAGAGCACTTCATTAGTAATCCTGCGATAAGCCAGCAAGCCGGACAATCCAGCGCCAATGCCATCGCTGCCAATCAAGGCGCCTTAGCACAAACCTTGGCTTATCTTGAGCAAACGCTGACACAAGAAAACATCCACTAACCCCGTCTAGGAAAACCGTAATGAATCATAATGATAGCGATGATGGGATTAGTCAGATCATGCAATCGCTGCTCACTGCGAGTGAAACTACTACCGCCGAACGCGTTGAAGAATGGCTTGGTTTGCCTGATATGGCGGATACATTAGAATCGATCAGTGACCTCAACCCTGAGCACTTCGATTTGCTCTTTAACCTGCCTTTACGAGAAGGCACCGAGACCTTGCTCGCGAATTCTTTTAATGAACAGGTGATTGATAAGCCACGGCTGATCTTTTTATTTTCACAATCACGGTTTCTTGAAAATCACTTCACCCGACTATTTCAGCAGTATGAAGAGGCAGAGCATTCTGCCGATAAAGCGCGAACACTACTACGAGCCTTGGCACATTTTTTTGCCACCGGACAACCGATTAGCTTTGATTACAGTGGGCCGAATGACCATTTACCTAAAGCGATCTTCACTCACCACCAAGTGATTTATGACTTTTTCGAAGCACTCTATCGGCTCTATCACGGGCAGCCCGAGCTATACCTACACCAACTGGGCGAGATACTTGATTAGCACCAGAAACAGTACTGGTTGATCAACGACATAGGCGCTGCACTTGACTAGCTTCCTGCATTGTATTGGTTCACTTGAGAAACAAAATCACTAAATCGCTCCCCTTGAATCAATACGTGCTCACGCAAACTTTCCGCTGCCGCCGCGGTATCACCGTTCACTATTGCCGTATAGATAGCGCGGTGTTCTTCTAACGAATTAACCATGCGGTCACGAACACGTAACTGTAATCGACGATAAGGTTGAAGACGGTTTCTAAGGCGCAGTATTTCTGCTGATAGGAAATCATTTTGACAGGCGCTATAAACCGCTTGGTGAAAGCGCACATTTTCATAGTAATAAACATCCGGCTCGCCCTTTTCAACAGAGGACTCACAGCCGTTTAGCGCATCTTCGAGTTCTAGCTTTAACTCATCAGTAATTCGACGCGCGGCTAAACGCCCTGCCATGGCTTCTAATTCAGCCATAACTTCAAACATTTGGATCAACTCGGGAAAACTCACGCTAGAGACAAAACTGCCTTTTTTAGGCGCAACAGTGACCAAACCACTTGCTGCCAATTGTTGCAGCGCTTCACGAACCGGAGTACGTGAAACATCGAACCTTTTTTCCAGTTCTTCTGGATCTAAACGATCTCCTGGGCGGAAACGTCCACTTACAATATCATCTTCTAACTCATCTTTAAGCTGTTGAGTTCGCGACACTTTCGCCATTTTTGCTTAGCTCCTTGAGATCATCCCTCAATTTTATAACTTTCACCATGCTGTGATCTATAGTATAAATACGCAAAAAATAGCTTGATATATATAACAAAAAATAAAATAAATATTTGATGAGGCACAACTAATGAATAAAAAATTTACTACGTTACTCGTGGGTGGCGCCCTTGTCTGTGGATTAATCTCTACTGCGTACGCCGACACCGTACTAAGAGTTTCTCACCAATTCCCAGGCGGAAAAGGTGATGTTCGTGACGAAATGGTCCAGCTTATGGCCCGTGAAGTTAAAGCCGCTAATGTTGGCTTAGAACTTAAAGTCTTCCCTGGTCAGTCCCTGTTCAAAGCGAAAGAGCAATGGGGCGCATTGGTTAAGGGACGTTTAGACATGACATCGTTACCATTGGATTATGCCAGTGGTCGTCATGCAGAATTTGCATCAACATTAATGCCGGGACTTGTTCGTAACCATGAACGTGCACAACGTCTGAATGACTCTGAATACATGAGCATGATTCACGCTGTCATCAACAAAGGCGGCGCACGAGTGCTAGCTAATGCGTGGTTATCTGGCGCATTTGCCTCTAAACAACAATGTATTACATCACCTGAAAGCGCCAAAGGTCAGATTATGCGTGCTGCAGGTCCTGCGTTTGGTGACATGCTAGCAAGCGCTGGTGCATCTATTGCGTCAATGCCGTCTTCTGAGATCTACACGGGTTTGCAGACTGGCGTCCTTGACGGTGCTAACACCTCTTCTGGTTCTTTCGTTTCTTATCGACTTTATGAGCAAGTTACCTGCTTAACCGCACCGGGTGATAATGCGTTGTGGTTTATGTATGAGCCTATTTTGATTTCTGAAAAGTCGTGGAAGAAATTGAACAGTGATCAGCAACAAGCCCTGATTGACGCTGGCAAAAAAGCAGAAACCTATTTTGCAGCTGAAGCAGCAAAACTTGATGCAAGAATGATCAAAAAGTTTGAAGAGGCTGGCGTTGAAATCACCTCAATGTCAAAAGCTGATTACGATGCATGGGTAGAAATCGCTAAGCAAAGCTCTTATAAAAACTTCGCGACTAAAGTCCCTAATGGGCAAGCAATTATTGATGCAGCACTCGCTGTAGAGTAATTCTTGTTATAAATCCTCTGTTGTTATTGTTGACAGCCGGCTCGAATGAGTCGGCTGATTTTTTCTTATGACTGATTCTTCTATAAAACCCGAACATACCACAGCGACGTCCAGCACTCTGGTGCAAAAGTTCATTCGTGGGTGTGATGCATCAAGCCAAGTTTTTGGCATTGTTGCAGGCTTAATGCTCGTCCTCGGCGTCTTGGTGGTATGCCATATGACTTTCGTACGTTATGTACTAGGTCATAGCACGGTTTGGCAAACTGAATTTGCCACCTATGCTATTGCCAATGCTATGGTTCTTGGTAGTGCTTACGTACTTCTCACCGGCGGTCATGTTTCCGTCAACATCCTTGTCAATGCCACCAGTGGTTACCTTCAAAAAGCCTTAAAGCTAATCGCCTCATTGATTGGTTTGGCATTTTGTCTGGCTCTTGCTTATGCCTTTTGGCTTTATGTGCTCGAGGCCTACCATGACCAATGGACAACAGGCACGGTGTGGAACCCCAAGCTTTGGCCAGCACTACTGCCTATGGCGCTAGGCTCAACCATGCTTTCAATTCAATATATCGCTGAGTTACTCAAGAAGGAGCAATGCTGATGGATCCCATTACCAGCGGCATTGTCGTCGCTACTGTTTTAATCGTATTAATGGCAATAGGCACGCCTATCGCCTTTGCTCTGGGTGCCGTGTCTCTTGGCGCGCTTGTCATGACCCAAGGCATTGATGAACTCACTTATTTTGGTGAGACTTTTTTTGACCGCATCGCCGAATTTGGCTTCATTGCAATCCCCATGTTTATCCTCATGGGTGCTGCTGTCTCCTCCTCACCCACGGGGCGAGATCTATACCGATCACTCGATGTATGGTTTGGCCGCTTACCGGGTGGCTTAGCTGTTTCTAACATTGGTGCATGCTCTATTTTCGCTGCGTTGTCGGGGTCATCACCAGCAACCTGCGCTGCCATCGGCAAAATGGGTATTCCTGAAATGCGCAAGCGGGGTTATCCCGACGGCGTGGCAGCAGGCTGTATTGCTGCGGGTGGTACCTTAGGTATTTTGATTCCACCCTCCGTAACAATGATCGTCTATGGCATTGCGACTGAAACATCAATCGGTAAGCTGTTTATCGCCGGTATTATCCCTGGCTTGATGTTGGCAGGCATGTTTATGGTGTGGACGCTTATCGCTTGTTCATCATCGGCTAGTTTTAAAGAAGCTATTGCCGAACGTGCATCAAGAGTGGGTAGCCAGGTCGCCAAAAACGTCGATAGCAACTTAAAAAGTTTACTTCGCGTTACCCCTTTCTTGTTAATTGTTGCGGGGATTCTTTTCTCGCTCTACGGCGGGGTCGCAACACCCTCAGAAGCAGCAGGCGTTGGCGCGTTCTTGTGCGTCGTCATGTCTATTCTGATCTATCGTATTTGGCAAGCCAAGCCAATGAAGATCATGCTGCAAGACACGTTACGTGAAAGTGTCATGGTAATGCTCATCATCGCCACCGCA
>JBLXCH010000059.1:0-18373 GCA_048265065.1 Motiliproteus sp.
ATGCAAGTGCTAGTGTTGAAACGGTTGATATGTCTTCGGGGCTAGATGATCTAGAAGCGCTTGAGGAAATTGACGGCCCAGAAAGCTTGGCTGATCTTGCTGATGAGTTGCCAGTGCTAGATGCGGCTGCTCAAGAAGAGTTAGACGAGCTTAGTGACGCTGATCTTGAAAGTGAGTTAGATATGGCGTTGGCCGATGAAGCTAACGCTTTAGATATTGAAGAGACGGATCTGGTTGAGGAAGAGGGTGAGCTTGATTACCTCGAAGGTGCGGATGAGTTGGGCACTAAGTTGGACTTAGCGCGGGCTTATGTTGATATGGATGACTTAGAGGGTGCTCGAGAAATATTGCAAGAAGTAGTTAATGCCGGTGATGAGCAGCAAGCGACTGAAGCTCAAGAGCTGTTGGATACCCTGAGTTAGACTATGTTTCCTGAAGTATCACAAGAGGCGGCTAGACCGTCTCTTTTTCGTTATGCGTTATGTATTGAGTATGATGGTAGCGCCTATCAAGGCTGGCAGCGGCAATCCCACACCCAAGCAACAGTGCAGCAAAAAGTAGAAGAAGCGCTGAGCCGAATAGCTAATGAGCCAATAACTATTATCTGTTCAGGACGCACAGACACGGGCGTTCATGCGTGTTATCAAATCATTCATTTTGATACTTCTGCAATACGTGAGCAGCGTGCATGGGTGCTAGGGACTAATACTAATTTGCCCTACGATATCGCTGTAAAGTGGGCTGTGCCAGTGAGTGATAACTTCCATGCTCGTTTTGGTGCTATCGAAAGACGCTACCGGTATTTAATACATAACACGGAAGTGAAACCGGCCTTGTTTAACCGGCAAATGACATGGATGTACAAACCGCTTAATACTCTCCACATGCAGCAAGCAGGTGATCATCTTGTTGGTCAGCATGATTTTACGTCTTACCGCGCGGTTGCTTGCCAGGCTAAAAGCCCTGTAAGAGAGTTGCGAGAGCTAAATGTACGGCGCCTTGGTGATGTTGTGATGATAGAAGTTCGCGCCAATGCTTTTTTGCATCATATGATTCGTAATATAGCTGGCGTGCTGATGAAAATAGGTGCGGGTGAAGCTGAGCCTGATTGGGCAAAAGCAGTGCTAGATGCTCGTGATCGACGAATGGGTGGGGTTACTGCGTTGCCTCATGGCCTTTATTTTGTCGATGTTAAATACCCGGATGAGTTTAACTTGCCACAGTCGACATTCGGCCCTGCATTTTTACCTGCTTTTGACTGATTTTTCTGCAAAATTCTGTTAATATCCTGCGGCTAACTTTTTGGCTATTGTATGATGGAATATTCACATCGACGTACTCGTGTAAAGATCTGCGGTTTGACTCGTGTCGTCGATGTTGAGGCGGCTGTTGCTGCCGGTGCAGATGCAATAGGGTTAGTCTTTTATGACCCGAGCCCTCGTGCGGTAACCATTGATCGGGCTGCCGAATTAGCGAAGCATGTGCCGGCTTTTGTTACGGTCACTGCGTTATTTGTCAACCCGTCAGTTGATCTGGTTAGGCAGGTGTTAGATCAGGTGGATATTGATCTATTACAGTTTCATGGTGATGAAGATGAGCTGTTTTGTAAGCAGTTTAATCGTCCATACATCAAAGCAATTCGCGTTAAAAGTGATACTGATCTAGAACACGTGGCAGAACGTTATTGTTCTGCCAAAGCTCTATTGTTAGATACCTATCGTCAGGGTGTGCCTGGCGGTACAGGTGAAACGTTTGATTGGGCGTTAATCCCCAACAAATTATCGAAGCCTGTTATTTTAGCAGGTGGCTTAACGCCAGCTAATATCAGCACTGCAATTGCAATGGTTAAACCCTATGCAGTGGATGTGAGTGGCGGTGTTGAAGCCGCTAAAGGCATTAAAAGTAACGAATTAATTGAAAACCTAATGAAAGAGGTGAGTTGTGCCAACGAATGTTGATTATAAAGCATTGATGGACCTCCCTGATAATAAGGGCCATTTCGGTCCTTACGGGGGTTGTTTTGCATCTGAGACGCTGATTGCTGCTTTGCAGGATCTAGCTGCGCTTTATGAAAAACTCTGGCGAACTCCTGAGTTTCAAGCCGAGTTTGATAAAGATCTAGCGCACTATGTGGGTCGTCCATCTCCGTTGTATTTTGCTGAGCGTCTAACTGAAAAAGCTGGAGGCGCTAAGATTTACCTTAAACGGGAAGATTTAAATCATACTGGCGCGCATAAGGTTAACAACACGATTGGTCAGGCGCTATTAGCTAAACATATGGGTAAACCACGTGTTATCGCTGAAACGGGCGCCGGTCAGCATGGCGTGGCAACGGCAACTGTTGCTGCTCGGCTGGGCTTGGAATGCGTTGTTTACATGGGTTCAGAAGATGTTCGTCGACAAGCATTGAATGTTTATCGGATGAAACTCTTGGGTGCAACGGTTATTCCGGTTGAGTCAGGAACGAAAACCTTAAAGGATGCCATGAACGAAGCGATGCGAGACTGGGTGACGAATGTGGACAACACATTCTATATCATCGGGACCGCTGCTGGGCCTCATCCATACCCTAAACTTGTTCGTGATTTCCAATGTGTTATTGGTCGTGAAGCGCGTGAACAGTGTCTTGCTCAAACGGGTAGACTCCCTGATGCGCTGGTCGCTTGTGTTGGCGGCGGCTCTAATGCGATTGGTTTATTCCACCCATTCATCGCCGATGAAACAGTGAAAATGTATGGTGTAGAGGCCGGTGGTTACGGACTTGAAACCGGTAAGCATGCTGCACCGCTAAGTGCTGGCCGACCCGGTGTTTTACACGGTAACCGTACCTATTTAATGGAAGATGATGCTGGGCAAATTGCCGGTACTCATTCGGTTTCCGCAGGTTTGGATTACCCTGGCGTTGGCCCTGAGCACTCATGGTTAAAAGACTGTGGTCGTGCAACGTATGTGGCCATAAACGATGATGAAGCCTTAGAAGCGTTTAGAGTACTCACTCAGATTGAAGGCATTATGCCTGCGCTAGAATCAAGTCACGCTATCGCTTATGCGATGAAATTGGCTAAAGAAATGGGCAAAGATGAGACCATCGTTGTAAATCTGTCAGGCCGTGGGGACAAAGATATTCTAACGGTTGCTGATATTGACGGCATTAAGATTGACGGTATCAGCCTCTGATACGGTTTGGACAATATTTGAGGAAGATATGAGTCGTATAACTGGTTGTTTAAATGCGTTAAAAGATCAGGGCAAAAAAGCCCTGATCCCTTATGTTACAGCAGGCGATCCAGCACCACAGGTTACCGTTCCTGTGATGCATGCGTTAGTTGAAGCGGGTGCTGATATTATTGAGTTGGGTGTGCCTTTCTCTGATCCGATGGCCGACGGTCCTGTTATTCAATTAGCGTGCGAACGCGCGCTTGAGCATGGCACACGTTTGCTTGATGTTATTGCGATGGTGAAAACTTTCCGTGAGACAAATAACACTACACCTGTCGTATTAATGGGGTATTTGAATCCCATTGAAGCGATTGGTGCAGAGCGTTTCATTGCTGAAGCGAAAGCAGCGGGTGTTGATGGTGTCCTTACAGTCGACCTACCTCCTGAGGAAGCGGAAGATTTTACTCGGAGCTTGAAAACAGCAGATTTGGATGCGGTTTTCCTTGTCGCTCCAACGACAACTGATGCTCGTATTCAAAGTGTGTGCGAACAAAGCAGTGGTTATGTCTACTACGTTTCAGTGAAAGGTGTCACAGGCTCTGCGGCACTGGATGTTGATGACGTTAAGCAGCACGTCGAAAAAATCCGTAGTTATTCTAATCTGCCTGTGGGCGTTGGGTTTGGTATTAAGGATCCTCAGTCAGCAAAAGCCGTTTCATCAGTATCCGATGGTGTAATTGTTGGTAGTGTTTTAGTGAACAAAATTGCTGAACTTAAAGATCAACCTGATAGAATCCCTGCCGCTGTCGCAGAGATTGTAAGTGCTATGCGCGTTGCAATGGATTCTTAAGCGTTAGGCTACTGTGATTTTTGAATTAAAGATTTGCGCAGGTCTGGAGAAAATATGAGTAATTGGCTCGATAAAATTGTGCCTTCCAGAATTCTTTCTGGCGAAAAGAAATCAAACATTCCAGAAGGGCTTTGGAAAAAGTGTCCTAAATGTGAAGCTATTCTTTATCGTCCAGAGTTACAAAAGAACCTGAACGTTTGCCCAAAATGTGATCATCACATGCGCCTTAATGCGCGTGAGCGTCTAGATATTTTTCTGGATCAAGGTGATCGCGTTGAAATTGGCGGCGATGTTGAACCCGTTGATAAGCTAAAGTTTCGTGACTCCAAGAAATACAAAGATCGTTTGACCGGAGCACAGAAACAGACCAACGAAAAGGATGCACTGGTTGTCCTTAAAGGCCAAGTGAACGGCTTGCCTGTTGTTGCTGCTGCATTTGAGTTCTCATTTATGGGTGGCTCGATGGGGTCTGTAGTTGGTGAGCGTTTTGTACGTGCTGTTGAGGCATCCTTAGACGAAGGTATTCCCTTGATTTGCTTTTCTGCCAGTGGTGGAGCGCGAATGCAGGAAGCGTTGTTTTCGTTAATGCAAATGGCTAAAACCAGTGCAGCGCTGGAACGAATGAAGGCAGCGGGTATTCCTTATATTTCAATGATGACGGATCCAGTATTTGGTGGTGTTTCGGCAAGTTTGGCAATGTTGGGTGATCTCAATATGGCAGAACCAAATGCGTTAATTGGTTTTGCTGGCCCACGGGTTATTGAACAAACAGTGCGCGAAAAGCTGCCTGAAGGTTTCCAGCGCAGTGAGTTCCTGCTTGAGCACGGTGCAATCGATATGATTGTTCACCGAAAAGAGCTGCGTGACCGTGTTTCATCTATCCTGGCTAAACTGATGAACAAGCCTGCGACACCTATTGTCGAAGGTGAGTTAATCGAGGATCCCGAAATCTCTGTGGATGCCGACCAGGATGTCGCCGAAAAATCTTGATCAATGGCTGGCCTCAATCGAGGCCGGTTATCCCTCTGAAATTGACCTGGGTTTAGAACGTGTAAGGGCTGTTGCCTGTCGCATGCAGCTAACCGACCTTGGCGCACCTGTCATTACCGTTGCAGGCACCAACGGTAAAGGCTCAACGATTGCGTACATGGCTGCTATTCTTCAAGCGGCCGGTTATACCGTTGGAGCCTATACTTCACCACATTTTATTGAGTATAACGAACGGGTTGCTGTAAACGGTCAAGTACTCGACGATGATTCCTTTTGTCAGGCATTTACTGCAATTAAGGTGGCGAGTGATGCGCTAGAAGTTAATCTAACTTATTTCGAATACGGCACTTTGGCCGCGTTGTGGATTTTTAAACAATTAATTAATCAACAGCAGCTTGATGTTGTTTTGCTCGAAGTAGGTTTAGGTGGCCGTCTGGATGCCGTAAACATTGTTGATCCTGATATTGCGGTTGTTACCACTGTAGCTATAGATCATGAAAGCTGGCTTGGCGCTGATCGAGAAACAATAGGTGTTGAGAAAGCGGGTATTTATCGGAGTAAAACGCCGGCGATTTACGGCGAAGTTGATATGCCTTGCTCTGTACAGGAGCGCATTGATGCGCTATCGACTCAGCGTTATCAACAGGGTAAAGAGTTTAGTGCAACTTTGTCAGCTGGTGGTTGGTGCTGGGAGGGCAAGTCGTTACTCAATGGGGTGGTTAAGCTGGATGCTTTACCCATTCCTAGCCTGCCTTTTGCCAACGCGGCTACTGCTATTCAAGCATTACAGTTTTTAAACCTTCCTATTACTATTGAACATTATCGCCAAGGTGTGTCAAAGGCAGCGTTAACTGGAAGGTTTCAACAGGTTATGTATCAGGGTCGAGAGTTGCTGCTTGATGTCGCGCATAACCCTCATGCTGCGAAGCATCTCGCTTTACGTGTCTCTGAAAAGCTAACAGTTCATCCTAAACGAATCGTTAGATGTGTTGTCGGAATGTTAGCGGATAAAGACGTTGGTAACACTTTATTGCCTCTGTCTGAAATTGTACAAGATTGGTATGCTGGTACTCTTGATGAGCCTCGAGGGTTAACGTCTGAGGCGTTGAGTGACATGCTTCCGCAGATGGAGGTAGGACGTTACCGCACAATTCGCGAAGCATTACAACGTGCGGTTAACGATGCAGGAGAAGATGATTTGATCTTGGTTGTAGGCTCATTTTTTACCGTAGCCGAAGCACTTAAATTGTGCAGGGAGACGTCTGTTGAATAGCCAACTTAAAACCCGCATTCTCGGGTTTCTTGTTTTGGCGTCGTTGGCCATTATTTTTATGCCTTTGGTTTTTGATGGAACTGGTGTTCGTGAGCGTGAAGGTATGGATATGAGTATTCCGCCTTCTCCAGACATGCCTGACATCGTGGTTAATAGCCCAACAAGAGAGCAGCTGGATCAAGGCCTTTCTAAGCCTGCGCCTATTGATCCTGTGCCGCTCACTGAAATTACGACTAATACTACAACTAACAATACATCTAACACGAATGTGTCTAAGACAATTGCTGAGAAAGCGACTCAATCGCCAGCAGCGGTCAAAAAACAACTCTCTCTAGCCGAAGAAAAGCCTGTATTAGATCAAAAAGGGATCCCCGTGGCTTGGACTCTTCAACTTGCCAGCTTTAAAGACAAAGAAAATGCTGAAAACCTCAGGTCAAAGCTGCTCAAAAAAGGGTATAAAGCTTATACCCGTGAACGTGATGGGCTTAGCAAAGTTTTCGTAGGCCCTGATATTCAGCGTTCTGAAGTTGAAAAACTTCGCTCTCAGCTTAAGCAAGAGGTTAAACTTGACGGCTTAATCCTTCGCTTCACTACCCAACCAAATTAGCGACTCAGTATTGCAGGCTCTATTAACCGCATGAATATGATTACACAAATGAACTGGGCTGACTGGGTTGTCGTCGCAATCATTGTTATATCTGGATTACTTAGCCTTCGTCGTGGTTTTGTTAAAGAGGCGTTGTCATTAATAACATGGGTTGCTGCTTTTATTGTGGCCCGAGTCTTTACTGACAATATGAGTAGTTTGTTAACTAATTATATTGATACGCCTTCGGCGCGAGTTATTGCCGCTTTTGCTGTACTTTTTATCATCACGTTGATCATTGGTGCTTTGGTCAACAAATTAATTGGAATGCTTGTCGAGGCAACCGGCTTAACCAGTACTGACCGTCTTTTAGGGATGGTCTTTGGCTTGGCTCGTGGTGGTCTTTTAGTGGTTGTTATTGTGGCTTTGTTAGGTATGACGCCGGTCATCCAAGATCGTTGGTGGCAGGAGTCAGAGCTTATTCCTCATTTCGCCCTTATGGAAGGCTGGACTCGAAATCTAGCCAGTGATGCTTCCGATGCGATTATGAGTATCGGTCGCTAGTAAAGACAACTATACTATAGGGTTCATATTCCCCGCTTTTTTGCACTTCACATATGTAATGTGGAGACGAATTGTTTAAGAGGTAATCGCAATGTGCGGTATTGTCGGCATCGTCGCCAAACACAACGTTAACCAAACAATTTTTGACGCGTTAACGGTATTGCAGCACCGCGGACAGGATGCTGCCGGTATGGTGACTTGTCAGGGAAGTCGTTTCCACCTTCGTAAAGATAACGGGCTTGTTAACGAAGTTTTCCGAACTCGCCACATGCGTAAGCTGCTAGGGAATATTGGTATTGGCCATGTTCGTTACCCTACCGCAGGCAGCAGTAGTGTTGCTGAGGCTCAGCCTTTTTATGTGAACTCACCTTATGGTATTGCTCTTGCGCATAACGGTAACTTAACTAATTCACGGGAGTTGGCCGACGATATCTTTCGCACCGATTTGCGTCATATTAACACTAACTCAGACTCAGAAGTGTTATTGAACGTGTTCGCTCATGAGTTACAAACTAACGGTAAATTACGCCCGTCTCCCGATGATATTTTTAATGCGGTAACTAAGGTTCATAGTCGCTGTCGTGGTGGTTATGCGGTTATTTCGATGATTACCGGTTGTGGTATTGTGGCTTTCCGTGACCCTAATGGTATTCGTCCTGTTGTTTACGGTAAGCGTCAAACGGACGAAGGCACCGAGTATATGGTTGCTTCTGAAAGTGTTGCCTTGGATATTTCTGGCTTTACTTTGGTTCGTGATTTAGATCCAGGTGAAGCGATTTATATCAGCGCTGAAGGTGAGGTGCATACCCGTCAATGTGCAGAAGAAACACAGTTACATCCTTGTCTGTTTGAGTTTGTTTATCTTGCACGTCCTGACTCAATTATTGATGGAATCTCTGTGTATAAAGCGCGCCTACGTCAAGGTGAGTTGTTAGCGCAAAAACTATTAAAAGAACACCCCGACCACGATATTGATGTTGTTATTCCTATCCCTGATACCAGTCGTACCTGTGCAATGGAAATGGCCAACGCAATGGGTGTGAAATTCCGTGAAGGTTTTATCAAGAATCGTTACATCGGTCGTACCTTCATTATGCCAGGACAAACACTTCGTGAAAAAACGGTTCGTCGTAAGCTAAATCCGATTGAGCTTGAGTTTAAAGATAAGAATGTTTTGCTGGTTGACGACTCTATTGTTCGTGGCACAACATCCAAGCAAATCGTAGAAATGGCTCGCGAAATGGGTGCTAAAAAAGTTTATTTTGCATCAGCGGCTCCTGCGGTACGGTACCCTAATGTTTACGGTATCGACATGCCATCGGCGAATGAGTTGATTGCTCATGGACGCACCGATGAAGAGGTGGGTGAGTTGATAGGTGCAGACTGGATTCTCTATCAAGACATACAAGATCTGGTGGAATCTACACAGGGTGGTGGGGTGCATATTGATGCTTTTGATTGCTCGGTATTTGATGGTAAATACGTCACTGGCGATATTGATGACCAATACTTGAGCTCTATTGATGCCGATCGAAACGACTCTGCTAAATTAGCATCTGTCACGAGTGAAAGTAACGATACGCATAACATGCACCACCAGCTGTAATTGGATAATAATTGAATAATGAGTACTGATGAATTTTCGGGCCGTGATAGTTTTGACTCAGATTTAACTGATGCTGAGCTAAGTACGCTGGCGGTTAGAGCAGGTTACACGCGCAGCCATGAAGGTGAGCACTCTGAGGCTATCGTCCCTACTGTTAGTTTCGTGTTTAAAAGCGCAGCGCAAGCAGCGGCACGATTTGGTGGTAAAGAACCGGGAAACATTTACTCACGATTTACCAACCCTACCGTTCGAACTTTCGAACAACGGATTGCTGCATTAGAAGGCGGTGAGCGAGCTGTTGCTACAGCGTCTGGTATGGCGGCAATTCAGGCGCTAGTGATGAGCCTGTTAGAGCAGGGTGACCATGTAGTCTGTTCTCAGGATGTTTTCGGGACTACAGTTGCGTTGTTTACCAAGTATTTTGCGCGCTTTGGGGTGACCACTACATTTGTTGACCCTACGGACCTAGCTGCCTGGGAATCTGCGATTACCCCTCAAACTAAATTACTATTTTTAGAAACGCCATCGAACCCATTAGCTGTTGTTGCTGACATTTCAGCGATTGCAGAAATATCTCGTCGCCATAACTGTTTATTTGCAGTTGATAATTGCTTTTGTACGCCCGTACTTCAGCGGCCGCTAGCGCTGGGAGCCGATATTATTGTGCACTCTGCATCAAAATTTATTGATGGGCAGGGGCGTTGTGTCGGCGGTGTAGTCATTGGTTCTGATAAGGTCATGGAAGAAATCTATGGTTTCGTCCGTACTGGCGGAGCAGGGATGAGCCCCTTTAATGCTTGGGTGTTTTTGAAAGGCTTGGAAACACTGGAGTTGCGCATGTTGGCGCAAAGTCAGCGGGCTCTTGAGTTGGCCCAGTGGTTAGATAATCAACCTAGTGTGGAAAAAGTTTACTATGCTGGTTTAGAGGATCATCCGCAGCATGCTTTGGCGGCATCACAGCAAAAAGCATTTGGTGCAGTATTGTCATTTGATGTGGTTGGCGGTCAGGCCGCGGCTTGGAAAGTCATAGACTCTACTAAAATGATTTCAATCACGGGAAATCTAGGGGATGTGAAAACCACGATTACACATCCACCCACTACAACGCATGGTCGTTTAAAGCCGGAAGAGCGCGCAAGAGCCGGTATAAAAGATAGTTTAATCAGGTTGTCAGTAGGCTTAGAATCTTTAGCGGATATAAAGAAAGACCTACAACGTGGTCTGGAAAAAATCTAAGGATTACGGAACAACCGCACGGTGCCTTTGTCTACCTTAGGCATTGAATAATAAGACTTGCGCTGTTATTGATTTGTTTAGGATAAACAAAACTAAATAGGAGATGCATCGATGCTAGGTTCTAACGATAAAGTTAATAAGCTGCTGGATGGGCTTAGTGAGCTGGCTGATAGTCCGTTTCCTAAAGAGTGCGCTCATTGCGGCAAACTTTACGATAGTCTGGATCAGCTGCTTAACGAAACAACGCCTGGTTCTGAGCAAAACAAGCAAGAAGGGGGGATTGAACTCACTCGAACTTGCCAATGCTCCAATCCTGTAAATATCCAATTTGAAGATCGACGAGCCCAAGGCGAATTGGCGGTGAAGCGGCGTGAGCTGTTTCAAAACTTGCTTACGGTGTTGACTGAAAATGGTATGCCGCAAGGTATGGCCAAAACTGAAATTAAGAAAGTAATGCGTGGTGAGCGTAGTAGCATCCTCACTACAGAGCAATTGCAGCGCTTCTTTGGAGCCCCATAACTTCACATAGGGGCAAGGTTTTTTTATGTTTGTTAAAGACAAAGAACTAAACCAATACCCACTATGGTTGAGACCTTTTTTTTGGAGCCAAAAAAGGCGTTACGGCAAAGTGTTAAAGCCGGGATTAGTCTGGGCTCTCCAGCCAAAATTATTTGCTGCAGTCGCCACCTTATACGGTGTTCTTGATAGAAAGTCTTCACCCATTTCTCCAGTCTTACGCTCCTTGATAACAGTAAGAGTGTCGCAAATTAACCATTGTGCGTTTTGTGTTGATATTAACGCCGCGACGTTGATCAAGCGCAGTGGTACTGAAAAGCAAATCGAGCATTTAGCCCATTGGCGTCGTTCTGATCGCTTTGATGATAAGGAAAAAGTGGTATTGGAGTATGTGGAAGCAGTTACGATTACCGATGAGATGGTCACTGCTGAGCTGATGGATCGCGTGAAAGTTTATTTTGATGATGCGGCTCTCGTCGAGCTTACAGGCTTAATTGCGTTCCAGAATCTTTCCAGTAAATTTAATGCCGCTTTAGATGTTCCCGCAGAAGGTTTTTGTCAACTGCCTAAAACATTGTCCCCTGCCGAAAAAAATGACTAGCGTTTTAGCTATCGGGACCTAATGTAGCCAGTAAATCAGCATCCATATCGCTGAATTTAGGTTTTTTTACCGTTTCTATTGGCACATAAATCACACAATTTCTTCCTGCCTCTTTGGCTTGATAAACCCCCTTATCAGAATTGGCGACTAACTGGTGTGCATCGTTGAGAATATCTGATTCAGGGTGAGGTTGGGGGAAGCAACAAGCCACCCCAACGGAAAGCGTAACGTTAAAAGCTTGGCCATCTTCGCTGTAAAATGTGATTTTACTGACTGCTTGTCGTACCGTTTCAGCGACTCTTTTAGCTCGACTACTATCGCAACCAGGCAATAGCACGGCAAACTCTTCACCACCATAACGTGCCATAAAATCAGTGCTGCGCAGTTGAGCTTTAATGACCTGTGCGGCTTCTGTTAATACTTTGTCACCGGTTTGATGACCATAGCTATCGTTAATTCGTTTGAAGTGGTCTAGGTCCACAAATAAGCAACTGATAGAGTATTGGTTGCGGCTGGCTCGTGAAAGCTCGCGAATCAGCTCCTGATCAAATGAACGTCGATTGTTCACTTTGGTTAGAACGTCAATAATGCTGAGTTGCCGTAAAGTCTCTTGGCTTATTGCATTTTCGATACAGACAGAAATTACCGATGCCATATGGCCGACATAATCAGTGGCTACACGTTCCGTATAACGCTGAGGGTCGGCGCTACCTAAATGAAGACTACCAATCAGCAAGCCTTGTCGTTCTAGTGGAAGCATGGCGCAACTTTGGATGGCACGCTGGCCAGGAAATAAACGATTTTTAAGATCATAGCTTGGCGTGGTTAATACCGGCTTATCGGTTTTTATGTAGAGGTTTCTTAGCTCAGGATAGTCGTGATAAAAACTCAGCCACTGTTGTTGATTGGGTGAGTCATAGCATTCAAGCAGAGATTGTGCGGCGCCTTCAGGGTCGAACAGGAAAAGACTAATACCGTCTAAACTGAAGTATTCCTTCAAATTAACCAACAGCATATCCAATAAATCACCCAAGCGGTGGCAGGAAAGTAGCTGTAATTCAATTTGTTGAAAGGTGCGTAAGATCTCTTGGTTCCTCTCGGCTTTGCCGATCAGAACATGGAGTGTTCGTTTTAATTGTCGATTTTCTTGCTCGAGCGTATCCATTAAAACCTTACAATTAGACCTTGTTGTGGGTCGTTATAAGGTTAGCGGCCGGTGTTCTAGAAATAATAGGTGTTAAGTTAATGATTTTTGGGCTAATACACGCTCTACGGTCTCTACTATTGCTTGAGTTTGTGTATCTATTTCGAGATTAATTCGGTCACCGACTTTACGCCATTGCAAATTAGTTCTCGTTAGGGTTTCTGGGATTAAACAAACGCTGAAATCGGTATCGTTCACGGCGGCGATAGTTAAGCTAATACCATCGATGCCTATGTATCCCTTGTCTAAAATGTATTTTTTTAAACCGGCGGGAATAGCAAAGCTTATGGTGCAGTTATCAGCTGTGTCGATCCGCTCTGATATAGTTGCTGTACCGATAATATGTCCCGACATAAGGTGGCCGCCGATTTCATCACCAATTTTTGCTGCGCGTTCAACATTGACAAAGTCACCTTCTTTTAAATCGCCTAAATTAGTGAGGCATAATGTTGCTTGCATCAGGTCAAAGTAGACAGTGTTTTGCTCGATTTTTGTCACGGTTAAACAGCAACCGTTATGGGAAACAGATGCGCCAATTTCCAAACCTGCAATCAACGTATCGGGCAGATGGATTGCATGTGTTTGAAATTTCTCTCTTTTTTCGATGCTAACAATCTTTGCAGTACCCTGAACAATACCTGTAAACATTAACGCTCCTGTGAACCGTAGCAGTGCTTTAAACGTAGACTAGAATGAAGCTAAGCAGTTTATGTATTTGTGGGCCTGGGTGCCATAACGAATGTTAATTTCGCGATAAATTAAGGGATGATAATCATGGCTAGACTCATTAGCGGTGCCACAGGATTTGTCGGCTCTGCATTGATTAATCACTGGTTTTCGCAAGGTGTAGATGAACCTATCTATGCTTTTACACGCTCTCCAGAAAAGGTGATTAACTATTTTAACGGTCAAGTTAAGCCGGTTGTTTCTCTCGATGAGATTCCCTCCAGTGAGTCTATGAGTATTATCGTCAACCTTGCTGGCGAGCCTATACTGGATAAGCGATGGAGTGAGTCGAGAAAACAAACGCTTTACGATAGTCGAATCGAAACCACTAAAGCGTTAATTGATTTTGTGAATCGTGCTGAAACACTTCCTAAAGTTTTTATCAGCGGTTCTGCCATTGGTTTTTACGGCAGTCATGAAGATGATCAATACTTAGGTGAAGATGGCCACACCTACCCGTGTTTTGCGCATAAATTGTGTGCAGATTGGGAAAACTTAGCATTGCAAGTTGAGAGCAAGGAAACACGGGTCTGTGTTCTACGAACGGGTATTGTGCTTGGTGATGGTGGGGCGTTAGCGAAGATGTTGCCACCATTTAAGTTTGGTTTGGGAGGACCTATTGCCTCGGGTCAGCAGTGGATGTCGTGGATTGATTTGACCGACATGATCGCAGCCATAGATTACTTGATTAATCACGAAACCTTGCGTGGTCCATTCAATCTAACAGCGCCTGAGCCTGTAAGAAATGCTGAATTCACAAAGTTGTTAGCCGCAACGTTGGGTCGCCCAGCGTTTTTTCCCATGCCGGCTGTTGTACTTAAATTGTTGTTAGGTGAGGGTGCCGAGTTACTGGTTGAAGGTCAGCGCGTTGTACCTAATAAATTGCTACAAGCGGGCTTTGAGTTTTCCTACCCGACCTTGACAGCATCACTGCGTCACTGTCTTAAATAACGCTGGTGCCTTGCTCTGATCTTCTCTAACTGGCGAAGCAATATATCACCCTGCCATGGTTCTTCATCATCAGGGTGGTAAATATGGTACTCCAGATCTTTGAGTAAATAGCCCAACGTCGGGTCGTTGGCGTTCGCTAATATATCCTCAAGATCAATAATGGTGGAAGAGGGCCACAATGTCTTCGCCCATTCTAAAAGATACTGTTGGCAAGCATTAGGTTGGTTTCGTGAGCAGGATCGCGCAAGCTGGTTGAATGCGGTAGTTTCTTCTAATTGTTGGTCATTTTCAGCGGTGGCTAGAGATGTTATCTCTGGAGTTGGTTGAGGCGCACTTTGTGCGATAAGTAGCTTATTTTGTAACTGCTTTACTCGTGCATAACTTAAACTCCAACCTGTTGCGCAAACCACTGCTATAAAAGCCCACAACCAAGCATGCCAGCTCATTGCTTGTGCTGAGTCGTCCTGAACTTCTGTCGAGCTTGTTGTCATTTTGCTTTGAGCGTTGATGTTAGGGTTAGTCGCAGGCGCAGGGCGTATAGCAAATTGGTTGACCTGAATTTCTTTAAAAGGCAGTTCTGACACTTCTTGTTCGTCGCGAACCATGTCCCACCAAGGGATTTTTACAGCAGGCAATCGATGTGGCCCGGCTCTTGTCAGTAATAGTTCATAATCAAAAACCTTGCGACTGACGAGAACCCCCGAGCTGGCATCATGAGTCGTTTTCACTCCGTGTAAATAAACGCTGATCCCTTCGACGGTAGGCATCTTGATTTCAGGTAACCACTCATCGGGGAAGTTATGTGCTTCAATGATTAATTGGCGTTTAAGTGTGTCGCCGACTTGGAGATCATCTAGGGGTTGCCCCCAGTGTTCCTCAATTCGCAATTCTGAAGCGGGTAGCCAAGGCTCTGCCGGGGCTTGTACCGCATCAAAATACAGGGGATTGGAAACCGCATAAATACTGTTTCCAGCGCTATCGGTAGCCGTAAACTCTAGAGAAGGTAGCTGGAACTCTCCTTCTGCTTGAGGGAAAACTAAATAGCGCTGCTCAATGGTTTGGTAGTTGACGCCTCGGAATTCAATTTCCCCTTGTGCCTGCTCACCTAGTCGAAAAATCAGGGCGTTTTCTATAGCAGGTTCTTGCAATCCTGCTTCAACTAAGTCCAATGCATAGGACACTTGAGTTGTAAGGATAAATGCACTTAGGGTGTAACCTTGCGTTGACTCCATATAGGTCTGTACACGAACCGCTGCTGGCGGTGGCGCTTCAGCAGGTTCGAAGACTTTGTAGGTAATGGGTCGCGCACGTTCGCTGCCAACCATAATGCCTTGGATGGTGATTTCACCGGTGGTTTTAGGTTGTAATCGCAGAGTCCAACGATTTTTGTATAAGGTGTAGCCGTTTTTGAAACTGGCAGAGGATTGTTTGCCTTGGCTTAAAATGGTGAAGTCTTGTTCAAGTCTAGAGAAATCAGGTTGCTTAACGTCTTGGCGTTGTTCAGCATCGATAGTGATTTTGATACGCTCATCAAGAGCGCCTTCTGGTTGGCTAAGCGTCATCACCACTTTTGCAGAGGCTAGCGTAGAGCAACAGAATAAGACGACTAATGTGATGAATTTCAACGTATTGTTTTTACCGTATAAGGGCTTGTCCATTGCGAGTCATTATTTCCTAGAGTCCTAGGGTTAAGCAATGAAGTGGGGCATCTTTTTAATGTTATTTTTTACGGTCGCCAATAATCGCGGTCAAAATGCCACGTAGCATATTCAATTCCGTTTTTTCTGGGCGTCCACGATTAAAAAAGCGTTTCAATTTGGTCATAACCTTCCCTTCATGTTGAGGAATAATAAAACCGACTGCTTTTAACGCATCTTCCAAGTGCTGATAAAACAAATTCATGTCTTGCTGAGTAGGGTAAGTTTGTTCAGTTTTGTACGTGTTTTTCGTTTTGTTATTTGCCTTCCACAGTTCGTAACACACTAACTGGATAGCTGAGCTGACATTAAGGACGGGATACTCAGGGTTAGCAGGGATAGACAAGTGATAGTTGCACTGCATTAGCTCTTCATTGTGTAAGCCCATGCGTTCGCGGCCAAAAACAATAGCGACAGGACCTGTGGCTGCTTCGTCTAATGAGCGCTCAGCGGCTTCTTCTGCGTCAACCATTGGCCAAGGGAAGCTTCTAGAACGTGCGCTGGTGCCGATTACCAGAGGACAGTCGGCAATAGCGTCTGCTAATGAATCGACCACTATCGCGTTATCAAGAATATCTTCTGCGCCTGCCGCACGGGAACTGGCTTCTGGGTGTGGGTACTCTTTGGGACTAACGAGGTATAGTTGGTCGATACCCATGTTTTTCATAGCTCGTGCTGCGGCCCCAATGTTACCTGGGTGGAACGTGCTAATCATGACGATGCGGATATTCTTTAGCATAGTGTGTCGTGGTTGTTTAAAAGTGTGTCGTGGTTGTTTAGTTTGTTGTGTTTTTATCACTGGCTCAAAAAAGGGGCGTTAATCGCCCCTTATTGCATGCAGTTTGGTGCCGAGTTAGCCTTTGATGGCTTTGGCCTGATCTACTGCATTACCAATATAGCTCTGTGGCGAGAGTTGCTTAAGTTCTGCTTTTGCCGCTTCGGGCATATCCAGAGTATCAACAAACTCACCTAAGGTTGCCTTAGTGATCGTTTTGCCGCGAGTTAGGGCTTTAAGCTTTTCATAAGGCTCTTCGATCGCATAGCGGCGCATAACGGTTTGGATAGGCTCAGCCAGTACTTCCCAGCTGTTGTCTAAGTCTTCATCAATACGCTGTGCATTAACTTCTAATTTACTGATGCCCTTGAGTGTTGCTTGGTACGCAATAATGCTATGGCCAAAGCCGACGCCTAGGTTACGAAGCACTGTCGAGTCAGTGAGGTCACGCTGCCAGCGTGAAACCGGTAGCTTGCTAGCAAGGTGCTGCATGATGGCGTTAGCAATGCCCAAGTTACCTTCGGAGTTTTCAAAGTCGATAGGGTTTACTTTATGCGGCATAGTCGATGAGCCTACTTCACCTTCAACAGGGCGCTGTTTGAAGTAGCCCATTGAGATATAACCCCAAATATCGCGATCAAAATCGATTAGGATGGTATTGAAGCGCGCAACGGCATCATATAGCTCAGCGATGTAGTCATGAGGCTCGATTTGCGTTGTGTAAGGGTTCCAGTTCAGCCCTAAACCCTCAACAAAAGACTGTGCATTTACGGCCCAATCGATAGCAGAATAAGCGCTAAGGTGAGCATTGTAGTTACCTACAGCGCCGTTAATTTTACCCAGCATCTCAACTGCTTTAATTTGATCAAGTTGGCGCTTCATGCGTGCCGCCACGTTAGCCATTTCTTTACCGAGCGTTGTCGGTGAGGCTGTTTGACCGTGAGTGCGTGATAGCATCGGTTGGTCAGCAAATTCATGGGCTAAAGCCACAATAGCATCAATCACTGCTTGCATTTGAGGAACGATAACGTCGTTACGCCCCGCAGATAGCATTAGCGCGTGAGAAAGGTTGTTGATGTCTTCAGAGGTACAAGCGAAGTGAACAAACTCGCTGATCGCTTCAAGTTCTGCGTTGCCTTTGAACTTGTCTTTAATAAAGTACTCGACCGCTTTAACGTCATGGTTAGTGGTGCGTTCGATGGTTTTAATGGCCATTGCGTCAGCTTCACTAAAATCGCTAACGATGGCGTTTAAAAATGCATTGGTGGCATCTGAGAAAGCAGGAACTTCAGTGATTTCAGTATGCTCTGCTAGTTTTTGTAACCAGCGGATTTCAACTTCTACACGAAAACGAATTAGGCCGTATTCACTAAAAATTGAACGCAGCTCAAGGGTCTTACTACCATAACGACCATCAACCGGAGAAACGGCTGTGAGGGCGGATAGCTCCATGGGGGACTCTCACTCAGATTTTGATACAAAAATTAGGCGCTGATTATACATTAAACCCAAGGCTTTGAGCAGGGGGATTAACCGCCTCTTTTTAGAACTTCTCAGACTTTTTTAGCAGGGCTAGTGGTAGCCCTTATTCAGCAAGTTTTTTGCGGCTTTACAGATCTGTTTACGGAATATTAACAAG
>JBLXCH010000060.1:0-17910 GCA_048265065.1 Motiliproteus sp.
GCGCGCTTTAATCACTCAACAGCATGCCAGCATGATTCTGTTTCTCAACCTAAAAGCCAACACTATCGACGCACACCGTGATTTAATGCGCTTAATTAATCAGCTCAAAAACACCATCAATCTCGCCATTCTTGATATTGAGTTTGCAGCCTCTGTAGCAAGCCCTAAGAATCAAAAAAACAATACCTCGGTGTTCAATGACCAAACTCTCACGGATCTTTTCGCCATAAAGGTAGAAACGGATAGTCTACCGATTCTTGCTGCTCAAACAGTACTAGCAGACAACCTAACTACGGTGAATATCAATAAAAACCATACGAATGAGATCATTCGCAAAGTCACCACATTAATAGCCGCAATCAACCAACCTGATCTAAAAAAGCAATTATCGTCTGCGTTTGCCACAATATATCTTGAGCAGAAAAAACCGAACGGCTTCTACAAAATCAAGTCAGAACAACTCTCATTAGCAGAAGCTGTCGCCAAGAATAATGCCACTATCAGCGAAAAACTGACTGCCTTCGCCGATAACACCGTAGTCACCGTTGATAGGTTACGAGAAACCGCTAATGAGAATTTCGAAAAATTAGACAAACTCGTACAACTGGCAAAGTTCATATCGATAGGCGCGCTGCTCATACTGCTTTGCTTCTATGCTTTCATCTATCACAATCTAGCTAACAAACTGGTGCTTCAACCATTAAGTGCTGCAGTTGAAGCCATTCAACGAATTAGTAACGGTTTTTTCGACTACCCTCCCTTCGATACGCGTATTAAAGAGCTGCATCAAATGGATGATGCCTTACAGATCTTTTTACGTAATGCTCGAGAGCTTTTATCGGGTGATTTAGATCTCATCAGAACCAACAAAGCGCTGGATAAATCGAACCAAAACCTTCGCACTTTCGTGCAGGTTTCCTCTCACGATTTAAAGTCTCCACTGCGTGGTATACGCATTCTCTGTGAACAGCTCATGGAAGATATCGATAATAAAGACTGGGGAGAAGTAAAATACAACGCCACGCGCATAGACAGGCGGGCCGCTCGCTTAGATGACTTGCTCAGCGCTCTGCTAGAGTACATGCGCATTGAAAATGCTAGCTGGCACAGCAAACCCATTGATATCAAAGCACTTATTAACGATGAAATAGAAACCTTGCTTCACGGCTCTGATTTTACGGTCTCCGTCACTAGTAATGTGATTGAAGCGAATATTCATCCAGTCCCCTTTGCTACCATTATTCGGGGTTTAGTTGGCAACGCCATCAAGCATCACGGTAAAACGAATGGGCACATTAATATCAATGTGATGCGGAAGAACAATTTTATCTGTGTCGATGTTATTGATGATGGTGTCGGCATTCCTAAGGAGTTTCAGAAACGCATCTTTGAGCCATTTCAAACAATTCTGCCTAAAGATCAGGTAGAAGGTGCAGGCATGGGACTTTCTATCATTGAACGACTAATTCAGGATATCGGCGGAACTATCATCGTCAGGTCACCCATAAAAGACAGTCATGGTACTTGCTTCACCTTCGAGTGGCCTGTGTCCTAAGACGCAGTACCAAAGCTTAGTTATTTCTCACAGATAAATTCGCTTTTTTGAAGCCTGCTTCGGTAGAATGGCTTACCTCTCAACGCTGGATATATGCTGTTTTAACTCATGCCCAACACCGCTAACAACACCACCAAACAAGCCTTAACACCTCGCATAGAGCGGTATGTCCTCACTGGTTTATCGCTTTACGTCCTCTACCTGTTAGTGATTCGAATTCTGACTCCCATGGGGCTACAGCTTGATGAAGCGGAACAACTCGCCACGGCACAAACATTGTCATGGGGCTATGGCTCACAACCACCTTTATACACGTGGCTACAGCGAGGAATTTTCGAGGCTCTGGGTTGGAATGTGCTATCAATAAGCGTGTTTCGATTCGGGCTTATTGGGCTGGCTTTGTATGGCACCTTGCTAGCGGCCAAGCGGCTCGGTTTACGCGGCCATAGTTTAGCCATAGGGCTTTTTTCGTTAGCGTTGCTTCCACAGTACTCATGGACGTCCATCAACGATCTAAGTCACTCATTACTTGTGTGGGCAGCCTCAATATTCACTTTATTAAGTTACTATTCGCTCACGCAAAACTGGTCGGTAAAAAACGCCTCTTATCTTGCCATTTGGGTCTTTGTTGGCATGTTATCAAAGCACTCTTACGGGCTTATCTTGGTGATTCTATTGCTGCATAGTTTTTCGACGTCAATTTGGCAATCCATCCCCAAAAAACCACTGCCGTTTATCATCGTACTTTTCGGTGCTGCTGCCGCTCTGCCTCATTATTACTGGCTATTTGATAATTACCCTTGGTCCATGAACTCCACCCTTCACAAAGCAGGTTTTGAAAGTGAGGAGTCCGGCATATTCTCTTTGTTAAGCAAGCTCATTCTATTCTGTATTCCTCTGCTTTTATTATTACCTTTACTCAAAATAGGGCAGTGGAAAACGACCAGCAACTCTTCATTAAACGTATCGTTAAACGTAGCCTTTTTACGATTCAATTTGATAGTTGCAGGGCTGGCATTGGTCGCTTTATTCATTTTAGTGGCAATCGGCTTTACTACGTTCAGAGAGCGCTGGTTAATTCCCTTTTTCCCTTTCGTCGGCATCGTCGCGATGACCCTAGTCGATTGGACATCTTTAAAGAAATGGCAGCTGATTATCGCCTACCTTTGGTGTGCTCTTTTTCTGCTGTTAACGCTATTCCTCTTCACCATTCGAGGCTTCGAATCTTCTGTAACCAATCACGTCAATCGCTTCGAAAAAAGCGTTCTATCACTCAGCAGTTCATTAGCCCCCAATGCCACCATTGTTAGTGATGATTTTCATGCTGCAGGGCTACTTAAGCTCTATGAACCACACCGTACGGTCAACCTTTTCAGCCGTACTCGACCCGAAGAGCTACAACGTGTGTTAAGCCAAGCGGATGCTTTTATTTGGTCAGAAGACAGAAAGCTCAAGGGATTAAATCCTCAGGAGCAAGAACAGTATTGGAACCAACGCTTTACCGAACTTAACCTAACCTGCGCACTGGCTAAGCCGCAGCAATATATAGAGACGGAAGAAACGTTCTATCTCAGTAAGGTTAACTGCCACTAAAGCAGCATCTACAGCAAAAGGTGCGGTGATACGCATCGGAAAATCACGCGAGGCTAACCTAGAGCAGTTTCAAATAAGGCCAACGGCAAGGTTGCTACCCCCTTGCCGAGAAGCCCTTTTTGCCCTTCCCTGTCCAACATAGCTATGGCCAATAATGGACAGTCGTGTTGTTGTTGTATCCGAGTAATATCGAGACCGGTATACACTGGTTGTGGCTCAACTGAACCAAGTCGCCCCGTCATCGATTGCAACACACCTTCGTCGCTAGGCTGATACCATGCATCCATCGTTTCTGATATTGCGGGAATATGGTGCCATAGCTGCGCGCCGAAACCCGCTGCATCGATGACGCCACTATCACCAATAGCACCGGCAGCTAACGTCGCTTGTGATCCGGTTTCCTGATTTAACCTTGGCCCTTTCGGGGCTGGTGCTGGAACACAGCGCCACGTACTGGCAGATCGAGAAAGGCAAACACCTACTGACTCTCCGTTCCCTGCTAAAGCAACCACCAATGAACTATGCTTGGCAGATGCGCCCATAGACATCGCATTTAATATCAAACGACACGAGGCCATCCATAAGGTTAAAAAGAAAAGTGGCGCTGTATCAATACACTGGGTAATGGTTGTCGCTGCATCCCGGTCTTTAAAATAGCGGTGCAACGCCTGCGTTGCGTTTGACGTTTCATAATGCAGATCATCGCCTCCCATTAAGCCAGCAACAGCCAGAGGAATCAGTGGCACTGGATGCTTTTTGAGCTGTTCTTTCAATGCTGGCGCTAGTACTTTATCCCGAAACGCTAGCCGCTCTAACAATGCAGGGTCACGAGAACCAAAACGGATCTGTGCACCAGCACCACTACTCAACATCGACCATGCCGTGGTTTCTGTGTAGCGATCCACCACTTCAACTAAGGTTGTTGAAGGCGATATAACAGCAGCTAACGGCGTCACAACACCATAGTCTTGCGCAGATTTTAAGCGAACTTTACCGGAACAAATCATCATTTCAGCATGTTGTTCCGTTTCAGCCCAACCTTCATACAGACATGCCATAACAGCCGAAGACAGCACCGGCGCGCTTGGTCTTCTTGGGTTTTTGAACGAGGGTCCTGCATGTAATAACGTGTAGTCGGTCAAACCTACAGCAGAGGATGCAGGCATGACATTTATCCACACAGGGTCAACTTGGGACGCGTTTTGAAGTGCTAAATTATTTGCTGCTTGCCGCCTTAAACCATCGGTTTGCAAGAACTCTTCGTTCATTCTTTTTCCTTACATGTCCTAGGTATTAGGCAACTTGAGCAACCGGTAAAATGGGGGATGTCGCATCATAACGAACACCATCACGAAGACAGAAAACCGGCTCAAGCATTCGTTCAGCGATCACTTCAGTACCGTCGTTGTCTCGGAGCAACCAGCGTCCTGCTTCGTCAGACAGTACGGTGACATCTGCTCCACGACCAACACCCAAAGTGCCAATTTCATCATCCATACCTAGCATTTTGGCTGCGTTTATTGTCGCCATTGGAATAACCTCTTCCAGCGACAATCCAAGCGCCATCATACTGACCATCGCTGAAACCAAGCTAAAGCGAGAGGTGCCTTTAAAAAGGTGTTCTTCATCAGGATGCTCTTCAGGGGTACCAGGAGGTGGTGGCACCTCGGTGTTATAACCATGCATGTCAGAACCTAAGGTGTTTGGAATAATGCCAGCCCCTAAGACTGTCCGTGCCGTATTAAAGCTAAAGTGGGAACCGTGTCCGACATCGACTTTCAAGCCCATTTCCACCGCTTTTTGGACAAACGGGTGGATATCGCCAGCGGTTGTAACAAAGCCACCCTTATGACGACTAAACGGATGTGCTAATACATCCCCCGGCTTCAATAACTTAACGACATCTTGCAAGATGGTATCTGGGTCGACAGGACAACCACCATCTTCTGGCATTGGCCAGAGTTGACCAAAGTGGATATAGACAGGCAGGTTAGCTTGCTTTCCGATTTCAGCCGCGCGCTCCATCACCTCAATGCCCCAACGAGAAAATCCACCTAACTCAGCGTGTGCTTTTATCCCTTTAACCAAATCGCGGTTATTAACGATAGACTTAACGGTGGCATCAATATCCGTGCACTCAGGGCGATACAGCTCAGGATAATAATGACCCTCCAAACCACCCACTAAATACGCCGATATAAATGACAATACGCGGCTCGCAGAAGGCTCTGCAATAAAGTGACGAAAGCCCGGCAGCGTAATACAACTCGCACCACCTTGGTCAACCAAGGTTGTCACCCCAGAATGAACTCCGCATAAATCGGGATTCAAGCCAAAGCGTCCAGAAACATATTGGAAAATATGACTATGAGTATCAATAAGCCCGGGCAATACCAGGCGGTTTTCGCAGTTAATAATTTCGGCATCAGTGCCAGAAATGGTCTCTGATAATTGACCAATTTCCGCAATTTTCCCATCGATGATGAGCACGTCACAAACTTCATCTCGACCATTCGCCGGGTCTATAACGCGTCCCTGCTTCAGTAAAGTTTTTACCATAATTACAATTTCCTAACGTTCGTCGTCAATTAACCATCTAAGCAAGAGGTATACCACATAGTTAATTTAAAAAAATCCATATAAAGCGATGACTATTACAGGCTCAACAACCTTTCTTTCATTCTCTCAACAGTAACAAACGCACCATCAAGGAACATCTAAAGTGCTAATGAGCGTTTACATTGCACTATTACAACTTATTGAAATTCAATGATATGAGTGATTATAAAAAACGTCATTCATCAACAGTCAAATCACTTCAATTTCATTGGGACATTAATTCGGTCATTGTTGGCTTTGACCAATGCCGACAATATTTCCAACAATTGCTGCTGTTGCTCAACCGGTACTGCGTTGATGGTTTTTTCATGCGCACGTTCAACCGCTTCGCGCATGTCATCTAATAGTCGCTGCCCTTCAGCCGTCAAGTTAACTAACTTAAAGCGCTTATCTGCTTCATTTTGACGACGGTTTAATAAACCTCTGTCCATCAGTCGAGGAATCACCTCAGCAACGCTGGTACGCTCAAGACCTAACTTTAAAGCAAGCGTGTTTTGATCCATCTCGCCATGCTCATCTATAGCGGTGAGCAAGCTGTACTGCACCGGAGAAATACCGTACTCCCGTGTTTCCTCATTGAATAAATGCAAGTGAATCTGATGAAGACGACGAATTAAAAAACCCGGCCGAGAATAAAGGTGGAAATCGCTATCAGTCCCCTGTTCATCTTTCTCGCGAGTATTATTTTTTATCATTAGGTCATCTCTTCAATACGACTATTAGCCGTATTATTACACTTACACAGCCCCCGTTACAGTTTCAGCACCAAGAGACTTTACACTGTCGATAGTCCGCTGTTGATAATCAACTTTCGCCCCTGATGCATGATGAAACCGTGCTAAAAACTTCTGGGCTTTTTCTGTCTGAGGATTCTCAAAAAACTGCTCTGGAGAGCCACTTTCAACAATATGACCACCATCCATAAACACCACATTGCTACCGACTTGACGAGCAAACTCCATCTCATGAGTCACAATCACCATGGTTGCGCCTTCTGCTGCCAGTTCATGCATCACTTCCAACACTTCACCAACCAGCATGGGGTCGAGCGCACTGGTAGGCTCATCAAACAGTAGTACATCAGGCTTCATCGCTAAGGCTCTAGCGATACCAACCCGCTGTTTCTGACCACCAGACAGACTTCCAGGGTACATATCAGCCTTATCGGCAAGTCCAACTTTCTTAAGCAGTGCTTCAGCTTCATTTCTCACCGCTTGACGATCTCTTTTTTGTACATAGATCGGGCTTTCCATAATATTTTGAATCACACTAAGGTGCGGCCATAAGGCAAAATGCTGAAACACCATTCCTACTTTTGCCCGCATTTCGGCTAGTTCTGAATCTTGCATTTTGCCGCCATTCTTACGAATACCAAACCGCTTACCATTGAGTAATACACTGCCCCCATCTGGTTCTTCTAACCAGTTAATACAGCGCAACAATGTGGATTTACCACAACCTGAAGGGCCAAGCAGACACACGACTTCACCTTGTTTAATGTCTAATGAAACATCTTGCAGCACCCTGTTTTCAGCGAAAAATTTTGATATTCCTTGGATCTGCAATACTTTCTTCGCAGACTCTTTAGAAATAGACGTGGAACGACTCATGCGCGTCTAGCCTCTACTTTCTGGGTGAAATAGGTTGTTACCGACTCAATAACCAAACAGATAACCCAGTAAAGGAGCATCGCGGTTATAAAACTTGCGAACGGAATAAAGTGTGTCGATTGAATAGAGTTCATCGCCGCGGTAAGTTCTGCTACCGCAATAATGCCGAGGAACGCCGAATCTTTAAGTATCTGAATCATTTGATTACCGACCATCGGGACGGCACGAATGAGTACAGGTGGAACGATAATGCGGCGAATTAACGTAACGCCATGAAAACCATACGCCTTGCCGGCATCAATGGTGTCCTTAGGAATATCCAACCAGGCAGCCTTAAACACAATCGCCATATACGCGGAGTGGTATAAAATTAGCGCGCTAACACCGGTTGTCCAGTTAGATAACTGAATACCAAAAGACGGTAAGCCAAAATAAATAATGTACACAAACAATAAAAAAGGCACACAGCGCATAGACTCACAAAAACCTATCGCTGAATAACTAACTACTTTGTTCTTAGCCATCAGTAACGTCGTTAAAACGATACCGAGTAATAATGAGGACAGCCCAGAAATACAAAGAATAATAAGGGTATTTAAAAAGGCATCCCATATCGCTGGTGCCTCTTGCCAAATAATGACTAAGTCGGAATAACTCATAATGCAGAGCCTCCGTTTGAATACCCTCTTTCTAGTCTACGCTGTAACCAGATAAGAAAAATCATAATCACCACATAAAGCAGCAAAGCAAACATCAATGGCGGCATAGGATCATAAGTTCTTGCGCCTACCCGCTGAGCTGCTCGCGTAATTTCAACCATACCAATAACCGCAATAGCAGGGCTTGATTTGACTAATAAAGTCATCTCGTTAATCAATCCTGGTAGGCTCGAGCGCCAAATTTGCGGCAAGACAATACGCTGGATTCGCAGGCGCTTTGTCATACCAAAGGCTAATGCTGCGTCATACTGTTGCTGTTGAAATGACAATAAGGATGACCGCCAAATCTCACTACTAAATGCCGATGCCGTTGCCGATAAGGCGATCAACGCGGCAAATAATGAGCTCATTGGAATCCCCAGTTGCGGTAAACCAAAGTAGATCAGCAAAACCAAGGTCACTGCTGGGCACGAACGGATAATACTCACATACACATAAGCAACATGCCGAGCGACGGGAAGTTTGGCCCAGCGAATTAACGCCAAGCCAAGTCCTAGCGGGATACCGATCACGATCCCCGCTAGTGACACGCCTATCGTGGCAAATGCCCCTTGGAATATGCTCCAATAGTCGTAACTAGTCATAATTTCTTAGTTCACATCCAAAGGCATTTTTTCATAGCTCACGCCGAACCACTTCTTCTGTAGCTCGTACATTTCACCACTTTCACGGACTTCTAAAAGCGCATCGTTAACCACCTTGAGGACGTCAGCATTACCCTTTTTCACAGCCCACGCTTTGTGCGCCGGAGTACTAATTGGCTCGCCTAGTTCAAACATGCCTTCACGTTCTTGAACTAAGGTATTAAGCGTAACGTCGGTGTTCACTACGGCATCAATGCGACCAAAAGCTAGATCTTGATACGCTTCTGGATAGCTTTGGTACTCAACGATTTTCTTAACACCTTCACCGGTTTCTGCTTTCATTGCGGCATCGAATTTCTTCAATTCACCCAAAAAGGCACTACCGGTTTGTGCACCAACAACTTTACCCACCAAGTCTTCTTTAGACTTAATGTCGCTGCCAGCTTTTACACCATAATAAGTGGCTGATTCAGCCGTTGGTGTGGTGTAATCAAAGATCTTACGACGCTCGTCGGTAACCATTACCGCAGACAACGCCATATCAAACTTGCCGCTGGTCACACCCGGTAAAATACCCGCCCAAGGTAAGACTTCCTGCTTCAGTTCCAGTCCTGTTTTCTTTTCAACCAACCGTTTCAAATCATTGTCGTAACCCATCGGCTTACCGTTCTCGATAAACTCAAACGGACGGTAATCATCCTCTGTGGCAACAACAATGTACCCACGCTCTTTAATCTCATCAGCAGTCGCTGCATAGCTCGCCTGAATAGAACCGAACAATGCGACGGCAGATAATGCCAACACATTCATTGTTCGACTTACGCCACCCAAAGGCGATTGAGCCACTGCTGTAGTACTACGAATAAATAAAGCCATTGAAACTCTCCCAAAAGTTTAAAAACAGCCAAGAAGAACGCACGTTCTACGGCAACGATAATCTAGCAAGTGGTATGCCACATATATTTTTTTATATATAAAACAATAGGTTATTTTTTAATGCGATGATTTACTCTATTTTTCACCACTAAAACCGCACCAACGACAACCATATAAAGGTGGTATGCCACATAGTTGAGCAAAACCCGACGAAAAGACCTGTTGACCCTCTAATATAAAAACTAAAAATGTCTAACTACTGCCTATTAATAGGCTTCAAAACCGATATTCATGATAGAAAGCGCTATAGACAGATCGAAAAAGGTAGCTTAATCACGATGATTTTTACTTTTTACTAAGACCTGTAAACGAAACCCATGCACAAATATGTGGCATACCACATAGTTTTGCGCTAATGTATTTCAACACTTTGTGCTCCCACATTTATAATCACTTATAAATTATAAAAGCCATACAAGCTGTAGGTCAGTCAGCATGCGGGATAAAGCAGTTTACTGCGTTAAAGTGAATATCAATAATAAATGTGGCATACCACTTGCTTCAATAAATTAAGCACTGAGCGCGAAATAAACAGCACTCAGGATACTGGTTGATCCCGTTTTACCAATAAAAGATCAACACATAGAGATAGGTTAAGTAGAGGACTGTTGTATGAACTGCAGAGAACATCTCAATCAGCTGGATGAACCATTAGAGCCTGCACTACTAAATGACTGGCATGTTGTGGCCACCAGCGAGGAAGTGGTTCCTGGCGAATTAATCCCAACAACACTATTTGAGCGTGAGTTAGTGGTATGGCGTGAAAGCACCGGCGACATTCATGTTTGGGAAGACCTTTGTATCCACCGGGGTGCACGACTGTCAAAAGGGTTCATCGCTAGCGACCGTGTTGTCTGCCCTTATCATGGTTGGAATTATGACGGAAAGGCTCAATGTACATTAATGCCTGCCTCTCCTAACGAAACACCGATGAAAAAAGCCAAGGCCGTTGCCCATCATGTGAAAGAGGCATACGGTTTTGTGTGGGCCTGCATTGGCGAACCAGAATCAGACATTCCTGACTTCCCAGAATGGAGTGACGATAGCTATAAAAAAGTCGTTTGCGGCCCCTACACCTTTAAATCAGCTTATCGTGCGCTAGAGAATTTTATCGATCCGACACACTTTCCATTTGTTCATGCCGGCGTGAACGGCATTATGGATCAACCGGACCCTATTCCTCCATATGACGTATGGGAGAAAAATGGGGGTTTACAGACTTCTGAGGTCGAAGTGACGCAACCTTATGGTGACCCCCGTGAAGTCCCAGTTCTAGCTTATTATGCTTACCAGTGTTTACGCCCTTGTGTCGCTTATTTCAAAAAACGCGTCATTATTACTGACCCTGAACGCGCCCATGAAGGAAGTGATGAAGATCGTTTTTGCACGTTTTTCACGGTTCAGCAAGTCAGTCCCACAGAAAGTATTGTACGTATTTGCTGCGCAATGAACTTTGACCCGCAGCCTAGCGATGAAGAGGTTCGCCGTCGCCAAGACCTTGTTTACGCACAGGACAGTGCCATCGTCGATACGCAACGTCCAGAGCGAATTCCTACCGACTTACGTCAAGAATTGCACCATCGCACAGATTTACTCGGCATGAAGTATCGCTCTTGGTTACGCGGCATGGGGATCCAATATGGCACCCTCTAGAGAATTCAAACTCACCAATATTCGCTACGGTGCTGAAGACATTCATCTTTTTGAGTTCACGCCTACCGATAAAGCGCCCTTATCGCCAGTTGAACCAGGTAGTCACCTTGATGTCACCTTAGCCAATGGGATGGTTCGCCAGTATTCATTGTTAACCTCTTTATGCGATGAAAACCGCTACACCATTGGTGTCAAACGTGAAGTTTCTGGACGTGGCGGATCCCAATGGTTGCATGAAAAAACGCGTGTTGGCGACAAGCTAATACTCAGCGCACCGAGAAATCTATTTGCACTTAAAGAAAGCACCAAACCCGTGGTTTTAATTGCCGGTGGCATTGGTATTACACCGATTTATTCGATGTATAAACATCTTAAAGCACAGCAACGCCCAGTAGAACTTCATTACTGGTGTCGCTCAAGTGAGCAGGCCTTGTTTTATGCTGAGCTTGCAACCGCAGACGATGTGTATATCTATCAAGCATCAACATCAACCGGCCGACCAACAGTTACCAATGTTGTAGCTCAGTGCTCTCAAGAAGCTGATATCTATGGTTGTGGCCCCGCGAGGATGGTGGATGAGCTGGAATCGTTGAATCAACAGCGAATCACTGTAGAACGCTTTCAAGCAGCCAGCGTCAGTGCGACTAGTGAAGGTTTTACTGTGATACTCGCCAGTTCCGGTAAAGAGGTCATCGTGGATCAGGGGCAAAGCATTTTGGAAGCCTTACTCGATGAAGGCGTCGACGTCATGTATTCCTGCGAGCAAGGTGTTTGCGGAGCTTGTGAACAGCGCGTGGTTGACGGCGAAGTTCTACATCAAGACAGCATTGCTTCCGCGGAGGAACATGATGAGCACAAGCGCATGATGATCTGCTGTTCAATCAGTGCTTCACCACGGCTTGTGTTAGATCTCTGAGTTTAGATCTTTGAGCATCAAACTTCTGGGTTTTAAACCCTAAGGTACTGCACACAAAAGCCCTCGCCACAAAAAAAGCGGACCTAAAGTCCGCTTTTTACTGATTACACTGCTACACAGCTACACCATTCTTAAACTCTTAAACTCTTAAACTCTTAAACTCTTAAACTCTTAGAACCTAGGCGGTCTCGTCCATCATTTGAATGCTGTTCAATACAGCGGTGAACAAACCTGGGAATTTAACCTCTAACTCATCCAAACGAAGGGTATTAAAGCAATCTCGCCCTTCACGGACAGAACGCACCAAACCACATTCTCTGAGAATCCGAAAATGATTTGATGTGGTTGATGCTGGCAAGTTGTCGATACCTTTCACAGCCTCAGTACAGATCAAAGGCTGCTCCTGCTGATGATAAAGATTCGCCACAATGCGTAAGCGGTTTCGATCACTCAACGCATGGAAAACGGCGTCTAAGGTAATATCGTCAATGGAGGGATGCATTACTGGTCTCATGATTCGAATCATAGCAGCAGCTCAGGAGACGAAAAAGAAATAATTTAATATTTCAATATTATTGAACTATTGATATGTTAGCTACTCAGAGCGTTTATCGTTATCTACTTTTCCCTGGAGCTAACTCATGCCAACCCTTTTTGACCCTATTGTTCTAGGTGAACTAGAACTTAAAAATCGTATCGTTATGGCACCACTCACCCGTAGTCGGGCCAATAATGAAGGCCGTGTACCGAATGACTTAATGGCTACTTATTATCGTCAACGTGCTACAGCAGGATTAATATTGACTGAAGCCACATCAGTAACACCAATGGGTGTGGGGTATGCGAACACACCAGGAATATGGTCTGATGAACAGGTTGAGGGCTGGAAAAAAATCACTCAAGCCGTCCATAATGAAGGCGGCAAAATCATCCTGCAATTGTGGCATGTGGGCAGAATCTCTCACTCGATGTTTCTCAACGGTGAAGCTCCTGTTGCTCCAAGCGCAATACAGCCGGCCGGACATGTCAGCTTAGTTCGCCCCGAAACGCCTTACCCAACACCGCGCGCACTTGAAACCGACGAAATTCCTGCGATCATCGCTGCCTACAAAAAAGGCGCAGAAAATGCTGAAAAAGCGGGGTTCGATGGCGTTGAAGTGCACGCAGCCAATGGCTACTTAATTGACCAGTTCTTGCAAGACAGCACTAACCAACGTACCGATCACTACGGCGGCAGTATTGAAAACCGTTCACGTTTATTACTAGAAATAACAGACGCAATACTTGAAGTATGGCCAGCGTCTAAAGTGGGAATGCATCTTGCCCCACGAATGGACGCTCATGACATGGGTGACAGCACGCCACTACAAACCTTTACCTATGTAGCCAAGGAGCTAGGTCAACGTAAGTTAGCTTTTATCTTCACTCGCGAACACTTAGCAGATGACAGCATAAGTCCAGCCATTAAATCCGCCTTTGGTGGACCATTGATTGCCAATGAAGGTTTTACTTTCGACACTGCTCAAAACGCAGTGCATACCGGTCGCGCCGATGCGGTCGCTTTTGGTAAAGACTTCATCGCTACGCCTGACCTCGTGGCTCGATTTAAAACCTCAGCAGCGCTAAACGAATTACGCACGGAATCCCTCTATCAAGGTCATGCTGAAGGCTATAACGACTACCCTAGCTTATAACACTCCCGGCTCCCCCTTTCCGGGTTTTGCAGGCTACATTAACCCCGTAGCCTGTTTTTTTGCGTTTAATAACAGCAGAAAAAGCAAAATGATAACGCGCTGATAATCAAAGAACACCAAACTAGCGTAACCGCCTCTCTTTTAGTACTTGAATACAACTCATTTTGGCATCAGGCAAAGCCTGTTTTTTTAGACTACGTTTAAGTAAATACATAACGTTGTGTTGCCTCATGCCAATTAAATATACAAAAACTAAAAAACTCGCATTAGAAGCTCGAATCCTTTTTGATGGTGCCGCCGTCGTCACGGCTGAAGCTATAGCAAGCCCTGAGGCTAACTACGATCCACTGGAGGTTCCAGAAGAATCAACAGGAATTGATGGCCTGGGGATTGTCACACAAACCGACCAAAGTAATGCCGCCACTTCAGTCTATGTTATTGACAGTAGCTTGCCTGATAAAGACACCTTACTAGCTGTTATTCCCCCTGAAGCAACCGTATTACTCTTAGACCCTTCAGAAAACGGATTAGAACTTATTGCTGATTCCTTAGCCGGTCGCGATGATATAAGCGCTCTGCACCTGCTAACTCACGGTGATAACGGTAACTTGCAACTAGGCAATAATATCCTTAGCTCAGAGACTCTCTCTGAATCAGACACTGCACTTTTACAATCTATTAGCAGTCACTTAGCCAATAATGCAGACGTACTCATTTACGGTTGTAATCTGGCAGAAACAGAATCAGGCCAATCGCTACTGAGCATTCTTAACGATAATTTAAATGCGGATATTGCAGCATCTGATGACGTTACAGGAGCAGAAGGAGACTGGGATTTAGAACATGAGATAGGCAGCATTGAAGCTGAGTCTATTGCCGCTAATGATTGGGAACACAGTTTACTTAATGTCGCCCCTGTCACTGTTGCTGACGTTGCTACTGTCGATGAAGATCAAACGTCGATAATTGATGTCATAGCGAACGACACTGATCTTAATGGCGATGATATCATTGTAACGAGTGCTTCAGCTCTATTTGGCACCGTTACGATTAATCCGGATCAAACACTAAGTTACACGCCCAACGCTAATTTCTTTGGTGTTGATACGATCACTTACACCATTGAAGATACAGCCGGTGCTCCGGCAATAGCACCTGGTGAGGCCGTTGTCACTGTTCTTGACGTAAACGACCCCCCATTTTTCAACATTCCTACCATCGACTTATTAGAAGAAGACACGCCCCTGGTGTTTATTGATACGCTAGGTCAGCAAATAAGTATTGGTGATATTGACGGTACTGTCGCTGAGGTAAGCTTATCGGTACCAGTCGGACACTTAACACTCTCACAACTCACCGGCCTTACGCTCAGCCAAGGCGATGGCGTTAACGACAGTAATATCACGCTATCCGGTGATATCGTTGACATTAATGCGGCCCTAAACGGCCTGATCTATACTCCCGATGCCGACTACAACGGTGCTATCTCGTTAACCATAGGTCTAACAGATAACTTGATTGGTGTACCAATAACCACCCTATTGCCAATAGGTATTGAAGCTGTCGCAGACATTGTAGATGACACTGTAAGCGTTACAGAAAACAACGCCTTAGCTTTCAATGTATTAACTAATGACTCCTTTGAAAATGCGGGCCATAGTGTCACCTCTCACACGAACCCAAGTAACGGTACTGTCACGCTAGATGCTAGCGGTAATGCGATATACACCCCTAATACCGACTTTACCGGAACAGACTCATTTACCTACACCGTCACATCACCAGGGGCGATCGAAGCACACGACAGAACAGAAACAGCCACGGTTACCATCAACGTACAAAGTCCAAATAGTGCTCCCGTTATTACTTTACCTGCCACAGACACCGTATCAGAAGACGCTACGCTAACGCTTTCTGATATAAACGGTAACGCTATCGAAATCACTGACGCGGATGGCGACAATATTGAATTAACCTTAACAGCGACTCACGGCACCATCACCTTAGCTCAACTTACAGGGCTGTCATTAGTCAGTGGAGACGGCATTGATGACTACACTGTTGTTGTTTCCGGAAGCCCTGCAGACCTAACAGCAGCCATGGACGGGCTAACTTATACACCAAACCCTGATTACCACGGCAATGCAATATTAACCGTGACTGCAGACGACGGCACTGATACCAATATTGATAGTATCGCCTTAACAATTTCAGCTGTTGCTGATGGTGTTACTGACGACATCGCCACAGATGTTCTAACCCCCATAACATTCACTCCATTAGATAATGACAACTTTGAAAACGCTGGAGCAACGATCACTGCGGTTGGCAGCGCAAGTAACGGAACCGTAGTCATTGGCGCTGGCAATACAGTCACTTACACTCCGGATGGCGGATTTCGTGGCACCGATACTTTCACCTATACCGTTACCTCTAATGGCGCTGATGAAATTGTCACCGTTAACGCAACCGTTGGTACCAATAACGCCCCAACGGCAAATTCTTTGGGTATCTTAGCGACCGTCGATTTAGGGATTGTTGCCGTCAATGCCTCACTAGCATTTACTGACAATGACACGTTTGACGTTTTAAGCTACAGCGCAACGGGCCTGCCAAGCGGTCTAAGTATTGACAGTATCACTGGCATTATTACCGGTACCGTAGACGCACATGCCTCCGTATTAAATGGAACCGGTGTTTACGATGTAGAAGTAACAGCGACAGATTTATTAGGCGCAACAGCTGTCGCTGATCTAGAAATTCAAGTCGCAAACCCTGCGCCAATAATCGGTGCGTCCGCGGTAGCTGCGGTTGAAGATGTTAATTTGCGTGTTGAGGCTTTACTCAACGCCACAGACCCTGATGGCGATGACATGGAAGTTACCAACGCCAGCGCGTTAAATGGCACCGTGTCGATAAACCCCGATGGTTCCTTAAGTTATACACCTAACGAAAACTACAATGGTTTAGATACCATTACTTACACCGTAACCGATGAAGACGGCGGTAGCACTCAAGGCACCATTGCGGTTACTGTCGCAGCGGTCGTAGATTTACCGATCATTGACCTGCCCACTCTGGATATTTTCACTGAAGACACGCCCCTCATCTTCGCAGAACTTTTAGGGCAACAAATCAGTGTTGGCGATGTAGATGGAGAAATTCTCGACATTGAATTAAGCGTACCCCTCGGTTTATTAACCCTAAACCAAACCGCTGGCTTAAGTATTAGTGAAGGCGATGGCGTTGATGATTCTTTAATCAGGCTTTCTGGCTCAGTAGCTGACATTAATGTTGCTCTCAATAATTTGGTCTATACACCAGGCCCTGACTATAACGGCCCAGTAACACTCAATATCGCCCTTGGACAATTAGGCCAGCTATTAAGTGTTACCGCTGAGTTACCGCTAGGTATTGCTGCGGTAGCAGACATTGTTGAAGACACTGCCTACACCAACGAAAACACGCCAGTCGCTTTCAACGTATTAGATAACGACACCTTTGAAAATGCAGGTCGCGTGGTAGACAGCTACACAACACCAGCAAACGGCAGCGTAACGATTGATGCACAAGGTAACGCCAGCTATACACCCGATGGAGGATTCACAGGTACAGACACATTTACCTATACCGTCCACTCAAACGGTACATACGAAACCACCACAGTAACGATTATTATTAATGCAGTACCTGATTCTGTTCCAATCAACAATGAAACAGCGCCTGACAGCACCGCCGTCAGTATTGATGCGGCGGCTGCCTTCAGTGATGTGGATGGCGATACCTTAACCTATGTGGCATCCGGTCTGCCTAGTGGCCTGAGTATTGATCCGAACACCGGTGAGATCAGCGGGACCTTAGCCGCCAATGCCTCTACTGCTGTGGCCGGTGGAGCGTACTCGGTGACCGTCACCGCCAATGATGGTAATGGCGGGACCTCCAGCCAGACCTTCACCTTTACGGCCACCAACCCGAACCCCACGGCTGCCGCCGATAGTTTCAGTGGCGCTGAAGATACCGATATCAGCGGT
>JBLXCH010000061.1:0-17737 GCA_048265065.1 Motiliproteus sp.
TAGACCTTGATAGCCTGTAAAATGGAGCCTATCCACACTTAGTATCTTTCAAGTTCTGCGTCGCACTAGTCTCTTTATTGGACAGTACAAGCTTGTATTTCTTCGTAATACGAATAAATCGCAGGATGTACTGACAGTGAAAGCTCTGATCAGGCGGGAGCCAGTGGAGTGGGCCTAAAGCTCCCTTCTGCCTGTTTACGCTGGCCTGCACGGCGAACAGGTTGGACTCATCGTTTGCAAACTTGCGCCTTTGCTTGGACGTCCAGCCATTGGCACCATGCTCCCAAGCCCATCTAAGCGGAACCAGATGGTCAACATCGAGATCCCCGGCTGCATAAAAAATCTTACCGGTATAGGGATCGTTCCAGCGGCCCCGACTAACGGTACAACCATTGCTACCAGTATCAACCGTACCAGTGGACATTTTCATCAAAAGCTCATGTCGCGTATTGAGACAGTCATGGTCTTCATCGATCCAGTGGTCGAACAAAGACCTGTCATAAGCCCCACCAACTCCTGCATGCTGTTCTATACTCGGAGTCGGCGCGGCTGCCCGCCTAACTTCAAGGGAGGATGGCTGCTCCACCGGATTGTCAGGTTGGTAGCCGGAATGGCCTTTAGGAAGCCTACCGCCGCTGTCCAGACACTGCCTAAGGCTGTCAAAAGCCGTGAAGTTCTTTGTACGGCCGTAGTAAGCGCTCTGCGTGTCATGGCATATGCCGCTCCGGCTGAGCTTGACCGGTTCGGCATACAGGTTTAGCGAACAGAGTAGAAACAGAATTAAGGCAAGAACACGCTGGGGTCTCATCCGTAAGTCTCCCATAGTCCGGGACTGCGATGTTGCGGGATTGGCCTTGATTCTCAGTCACATAGCGATAATGAGCAAGTCCTGTTTTCACAGAAAGCCGGCAAGGAGTGCGATAACGGTATGGACATCAAGACATTAGATAAATCACGTCATTCTGAATGGGTCGTCAGGAACGCCCTTTATTGGCTCTCCGCTACCACTCGCTGGCAAATGGATGAAACTGACACACAATGGATCATTCGCCTGGAATCCCCTTCTGCGGATAACTCTTTTGAGCTTGAGCGTCTGCTCAATGACTATGTACTCCGCGAAAAGATCATGCAGCGCACAGCCGGCATCAGGGATGCGATTGCGGTCAGCGTCCTGGAAGGGATTCAGGAACGGCTATCTTCATGAGGCTGCTGCCCTTTAACTTCGAACGCTTGAACGGCGGCGACTATTTCCTCAGCAATGCCGCCGGTTTCCATACATTTCTGGGTCCCGAAGCCTTCACCGAGCTCATCGATTTTTCCAGCACCGCCAGCCCGGCTGACAATGCTAGTCTGGAGAGCGGCCTGTTTATCGCGCAGGAAGAGTGCCTCGAAGCCGCCGTAGTGGCGAAAGGATCCGCATTAGCAAAAAAACTGATGCAGGAACTTCAGTTCAGTCCGGTCTTCATGATCGTACCAACATTGCGATGCGATCATGCCTGCACCTACTGCCAGGTCAGCCGTGCCGCGCTCAGCGCCCGGAACTACGACATGGATCCTGCTGCCATACCGGGCATTATCAAGACGATCAAAAAGCTCTCGGTAGCGCCGTATAAACTCGAAATCCAGGGCGGCGAGCCTCTTGTTCGCTTTGACCTGATCCAAAGAATCTATGATGAAGCGGCGGAGCAGCTGGGGGCGGAAAGCTTCGAGCTGGTCATCGCTACCAGCCTTTCCCTGCTGGATGACGCCGTTATTGACTGGGCCAGAATCCGGAACGTCATATTTTCTACTTCACTGGATGGCAGCGCCGACATTCACAACCGGAACCGGATTCTGCCGACCGGCGATTCTTTCCAGCGCGTCAGGGATGCGGTTCTAAGGTTACAGGAGACACTCGGCAAAGGTCGTGTGGCAACCGTAACCACCGTCACGGATGCACTGATCGAGAATCCCGAAGCCTTGATCGAGGCGCATATAACACTTGGTATTAGTGATATGTTCGTCAGGCCCATCAGCCCTTACGGCTTTGCCAATACAGGCGCTACTGTCGATTACTCCATGAACGATTACATGTCATTTTATAAGCGCCTGTTTTATGAAGTCATACGTTGTAACAAGGCCGGGAAGGCGTTGATCGAGCATTCGGCCGCTATACATTTAAAACGGGTGTTCAATCCCGGATTCAACCAATATGCAGATCTGAAATCCCCGAGCGGGGTGCTTCTGAATTGTGTGCTGTTCAACTATGACGGTAAAATTTATGGCAGTGATGAAGCCAGGATGTTGCAACGTGTTCTGGGAGAACTCGATTTTTCCTGCGGCAGTCTCGACGCGATCAAGCTGACAGACAGCGATCTTTATCGGAATATCATCGCGTCTTCGTTTAACCTGGTCCAACCTGGCTGCGAAAGCTGTGCTTACCAACCGTATTGTGGCAGCGATCCCTGCCAGAATATCAGCGCACAGGGCGAGCCTGTGGGCGACAAATCACGTTCGGTCTTCTGTCAGTACCACAAGGGTATGTTCAGCTTTCTGCTGGAGCGCTTCCACACAGACCCGGATACCCAGGCTATTATGAAGGGTTGGTGCCGTGATTAACCTCGTTCGCAAAGATCTGTTCGCTCTGCCTGAAAGCACTCCGCCGGCCTACGGCTATGTTGTTCTACGGACCCGAAAACCGGACAGACAGAATCCGTATCTGGAGCAGGTTCTGGTAGTACCAGCCGCTGACCTGGTGCCTTGCCCAGCTGATGAGAAACTTCACAGTGTCATTTGCGATCCGGAAATTTATAGCACGATTGAGGACGGAGATATTGGATTTCTCAATCCAAGGGGCAATTTGCGGGTTGTACTGTCACGACGCGCAAACCACAACACGTTGCTAATCACCGAGCGTTGCGACAACCGTTGTACATTCTGCTCACAGCCGCCAAAAGAAGCTGATGATGAATGGTTGGTCGTACAGGCCGCTATGGCGATCGCCGCCTTCCAAAGCACGAAGACTATTGGTATTAGCGGCGGCGAGCCACTGCTCTACCGCCAGACCTTTATCCGCTTCCTGGATTTCATCGCTGAGCACAGCCCGAAAACGCCCCTCCATATCTTGAGTAACGGCAGGGCTTTTGCCGATAAGCGTTTTGCCATGGATGTTGCCGAACGTAGCCAGACGCTGACTATGGCCTTCGGCATACCACTCTATTCCGCCATCAGCGCGCGGCATGATCGGCTTGTCGGCGCGAAAGGTGCTTTTGCAGAAACCCTGGCAGGCCTTATCAATGCAGGCAATTGCGGAGTTCCGATCGAGCTGCGCTTCATTCCAAACAAAGAGAACGTCACCGACATTGCGTCCACGATTGCCCTCGCATCACGATGTTTTTCAAGCTTGTCACAGATTTCGATTATGAATTTGGAACCGACTGGCTGGGCGAAGAAAAACTGGCAGGAGCTGTATCTTGAACCTCAGACCTATGAGGACGAATTGATCGAGGCGGCCCAGACGGCAGATCGAGCCGCCCTGCCAGTTTATCTTTTTAACTATCCGCTCTGTCATTTACCGCCGGAACTCCACCCCTATGCCGTCAAGTCGATTTCGGACTGGAAAAACTACTATCCGGATGAGTGCGAAGCTTGTCACGTCAAGCAGGACTGCACCGGCTACTTTGCTTCAGCAAGAGGCAAGTTTTTACAAGCCCCACGGAGGATCTTATGAAACGGAAATGGAGTCTGGCAGCCTTACTGCCTGGTTTTCTAAGCCTAAATAGCAATGCGGCTGCGCCCGTACCGCAGGACGGAACCGACGAAGATGCATATAGTGTACTAAAAGGGGTCATCATCGCGCCTTTGAATGTTGAAACGCCCTTTTATATAGCTGCTCATCGAAGTCACAGCTCCCATCGAAGTCACAGCTCCCATCGTTCATCTTCTGGTGGCGGTTATAGCAAGCCTTCAACGCCATCTTATCCTTCGACTAAGCCGTCACCTTCACGGCAGGGAACACCGTCAACGTCACCAGCATCACCGTCGGGCCAAAAATCGCCCTCATACCAATCTGATCCTTTAGGCCAACCAAGTAAGCCGAACTACTCAACACCCGGTAAGTCAACGGACAAGAACTCCACCCAGTATGACCGTACAAGTCTGATAAGGAGGGTTCAGACATCACTCGCTTTGCTCGGATATTACGAGGGTTACATAGACGGTATTATGGGCCCGGCTACCCGAACGGCGATAAGTCAATACCGCCGCGATAAAGGCCTGTCACCCACAGAAGGTATTGATGCGAACATATTGAACTCGCTCGGAATCCTAGCGAGATGATGAACATTGCTTTCCGGTGCCTTGTCACGACCTTCTGTATTGCCTGGCTCGTAAAATATGTCATCGCCCCTACCAGTGCACTCGCTTACTTCTACGGGGATTATTTCAGGTTAGCGTCGGAATGTGCGGACGCCATGGATGAGAGCTGGTTTGCTGAGCAGCAGGACAATACCATACTGGACAAGACGGTCCAGATTCACCTCCTGACCTGTCACGAGTATGACAAAACTCGAAAAATCATGCTCTCTATGGGCCTGTCCGAAGATATTCTCGCTTATATCGGGCTGCGGGCTCTGGAAGTTAATCAGAGATCGGCTGAAGAGCTGGTCAGGCAGCATCGATTCAGGCAAAGATAGCATATGATGGACCGCGCTCTTTATATCGTCGTTACCGTTTGGACACTGTTTACCGGTGTTCATGCCGGGGCGCTAACGCTCGAAGAAAAAATGAAGCTCATAATCGATGTCTACGAGCTCTCACCGGCAGGCTGCGCCGTTGATCCAGCTTTGAGCGATGACCGCCTGACACCCCTCGGCGATATCATATTCAACAGCAATGTCCTAAGCGGTGACCGTGATACGTCCTGCTCTACGTGCCATATTGATTCCGCGCATCTGACCGATGGACTCCCCCTATCCGTCGGTGTCGGTGGATCCGGTGAAGGTGAAACTCGCCTGTATAGTGGTGGCATCGTTGTTGCCCGGAACGCTTTTACGCTGTTCGGACGGGCACACCCAAATTACAAGACATTCTTCTGGGACGGGAAAATTCAGGAGTCGGACGGAAAAATATTTTCACCTATTGGTGAAGGCTACGGCCTTGGATTTCGCTCACCTCTTGCCGTTGCTGCCGTCATGCCAATTCTGGCAAGGGACGAGTTTCTGGGCCAACAAAATTTCTTTGGCAACAATAAACATCTGAATAACATCAACGGTGCCTATTATCAAGAGCAGCTTATAGCGGCGAACGATGTCATCCGCGACCTGCTTATAACCGCAGATGATGATGATGCCATAATGCTTCGCACGGCGCTGAAAATGGCGAACATTGAAACTTTAGACCTTCCCACCGTCGGCAATTCTCTGGCAAGTTTTATTGCATCCAAAGTGAGAGACGACTGCACGCCCTCCCCCTGGGAAAATTATTTGGCCGGCGATTGGAGTGCTTTGAAGTTAGAGCAGAAACAAGGCGCTATTCTCTTCTATGGCAAAGGACGATGTGCGGCTTGCCATAGCGGAAAACTTTTTAGCGACTTTGAATTTCACTCGATCGGCACACCCCAAGGTGAGTTCGGCACTCATATCCATAGACAGGATATAGGCCGGGCAGATGTCACGTATCGCGCAGACGACCGCTACGAATTCAGGACACCGCCACTCTTGCGGGTTTCAAAAACACCACCCTATGGTCATAACGGAATTTTTGAAACTCTCGAAGAAGCAGTCATGTTCCACATCAACCCGATCCCGTTTTTCGCCAAAAAAGGATGGACATCCGACCACGAATTATTGACCTACGGTAAGATTCTTCGTACTCGCTCCGATACTCTCGGATTTATCGATATTTCTGACCCTAAAGAACTTTCTGCGCTACTCGAATTTCTAAACGCCCTATGATGAATACTTGCTAATCTGCAACAATGGGAGATGCAATTTCTCGCTCTAACTGCTCACTCGTAGACAACTTCTTTCCTGTACGCTTCAAGGTGACATTGTATTGGTTTTCTATCTGCTGTCCCTGACAGACTGCTTGTCCGTTTTTAGCGACATCACAAATGACACTTGATTTAGGGAAGTAAACGTCGTCCTCACAGAGGACATCTGTTTGATCTTGGATATAGAGCCGGCCATCGGGCTTAAACTCTGCTTTAACAGGGGCTTCGCATTTCTCACTCGGGTCGCGAATGATCGTAGTCGTACCCGAACCATCTTGATCAAACGCGTACAGGATTGTAAGGGGCTCTTTAGATACAGCGCCGATCAGATCAGTGATTGAGGCCCATTCACCGTATAAGAATCCCATGTCACCCGTTTCAATCGATCTCTGAGGTATAACCAGAACCGTCGTGTCAGCGATGTATTGATTTGTAAGGAGCGAAGTACGCTCAACTGCTGTGGCGACAGTGCTATTGGCCTGTTTACTGCTGGTGTATGCACTAGAAGCAGTTACTGGTGTAGGTGGTGTGATGGCCGCCTGGTCTTTCGGATACCCTGATTCGTTCGCAACGGGTTGCTCTGCTACAGGAGGTGCGGATGTAACAGATGTTGACTGCTTATCGCTTGATAAGAGCCACCAGAGTAATAAGAGCAATAGCAAAAAGCCCAGTATTGCCAATAACACATAGAGCCAAGGAAAGCGTTTCCGTTCCTCTTCAACATACGCCACCTTTCGCTGGGAAATATGGTCAGTTACCTGGGGACTTACAGTGGGCTTTATCTTTTTAGGTGTTACCACATTACATTCTACTGGAGCGGGTGGCGTGAGATTAACCTTAAGACTTTGAGAGCGACTGATGTCGAAGGGTGGTCCTCCTACACGGTGCTTTAACCCCCACCCCGTTAATACGGGCTCTCCATCGACCACATATATATCAGTGGCCTCAGGGATATAGAGTGCGTGACGAAGAGTATGCCCTATTCGTTTGGCTTGATGGTCATTGCTTTTAATATAGCTGTCGGCTAGCAATCGGATTTCGGATGAATAGGATGTTAGTTTATCCAGGATCAAGTTTTTCTCTTCGTCCGTAAGCGAATCTAGCGTGTCCAGTTCACCTTCAGCGGCAACGATGTAGTCGATATTTTGCGAGCTATCGTCAAATATTGGTTCAGCAAGGAGAGCTGCCGCTTCAGGAGAAATACGATGCCTGATGACCTCCGAAATACTGTTATACAAAGTGTACGCGGGATAGTCTGCCGATCCCAGTGCTGTGTACTTCGTCAAATCCAGTGTGGTCAGGTACATCAGACAATACTCGTACGGTTAAAGGCCTAAAGCATTCTTTAATTCATCTTCTGTGGACGAACTACTCGATGAATTACTAGGAATGCTCCTTTGGCGCTCAGCCGAACATGTGTCGCGCTTCCAGTTACCGATACTTGCACTGAGATCTACTTCATTCCATTTTGGCGTTCGCCCAGTGGCTTTCAGTTGCTCTATATCGGCGTAAAGCGCCTGACTTATCTTTCCCAACTGGTCACAGCGCTTGACGTAGTAGCTATTATGACGAGAGGAAAAATCATAGCTAACCATCATAGCCTTGACGGCTACTGCGTCTACCCGCTGATCAATCCATGGGTAGTCTTCCGGGCCAATTGAACTGATGGCATACTCATTCTTCACTGCCGGATCATTGATCGGTACGAAATGAACAGTTTTGAATCGTTCCGCAAATTTAGGGTTATGAGCCAAGGTTCCAACTTTCTCGAAAAAGGTCACCGGTTTACCGGCAACGTAGATCATGGCATCTAGTTCACCGTCGATCACGGCCGCTGCCGCCGTAGTGTTGTCCAAGTTTTGTATCTGCGCAGGTTTGATATTTAAGATTCCGAAGAGGTTCGTCGCGGTCATCCAGCTACCGCCGCCGCTCTTACCAACGGATACCGTGCGACCATTGAGGTCGCTTAGACTACGGATGTCTTTGTTTGCAAAAATATGTACCTCTTCGTTATACAGTGGGAATACCATACGCAGTCGATCAGCCACTTTAAGAAGTCCCTGATCGTTAGAACGTAACATATAACCAAGGACATCCGACTGGACGATCCCAAATCCGGCATTTTCTCTGCTATTCATGCGCTTTATGTTGTCGAGTGATCCATCTGACTCCTTAACTTGAATCTCGACTCCATAGCGTCTAGTTGACTCAGCGATATCCTGCCCAACTTTGATGTAGGTCCCCGTTTTGCTGCCGGTAACCATTCCTATCCACTCATCCGCTGAATGAGCAAGGTTACTTGCTGCTAGACAGCAAGCTGATACCGTCAATGCACCAATAAGATTTAATTTTTTCATATGTTACTTACTCCCGAGAGATTGACCATTATTCACCTACTTCTTCACGCAGTGCCGGTTCAATGGAATTAAAAATGTCATCTTTAGCTCGAGAAGGCTGCTTAGTCGTTCTCGTGCCCAGGATTTCCGTGAGCGTACCCCGCGTATCAGTATCATTCGCCCCTGGTACGCTTGCAGAATCCTGTACTGGTGTATCTTTGGTTTGCACGACAGCAGGCTCAGCTATCCGAGTGTCACTACCTCGTTTCTCTTGAATAACTTGGGCTTCTGTCACAACAGGATTTGGGGGCTGTACTAACGCTTCAGGATCCACCACTGGCTCTGTGGTAGGCTCCTGCTTAGCCCGTTCAGCCACCCCATTCGAGGTGGGTGCGCTTGGTTGGACAGTTTGCTCCATCGCAGTTTTGTCTGGTCGAAGCATGAACCAGTAGACCGTTGCGAATGCAACTAGGAACACGATGACAATAGAGACCACCGTGCCCATTCCTAGACCTTTTTTGGAATTTTGCGCGACGACTGGTGCAGGCTCTAAGACGGCTTGAGACTCGGGCGGCGGTTGTGCGGGCTCAGGTGCGGGTACGGGCTCAGGCTCAGGCTCAGGTTCGGGTTCGGGTATTACTGTTTGTTCCTCTTCGGTTAGTGGCGTTTTGGTCGCTGGCTTCACTCTAGTTCCTGCCAGCCGATGATCAATAGAAGGGGTCGTCGCAGCTTCGGCAGGCAGTACATCAGGCCAGAAAAAATCGATGGAAAGCTCCCCAATTGACGGATAGAGGTCGAGTTTCAACACATACCCCTGTGGGTCCATCTGCCAGGTAACCTCCGGTGGCACTACAAACTTAAGTTGCCCTGACTCGTACCACGCATCTTCGGGCTCGAGCCATGAAAAAGCTGCCTGCCACTCGCGCTCACCGAGATAGTTATAGTCATATCCATGCCGAATGACAGAGTATGAGAGTCGCTCTATGGTGCCCTCAACTCCAGATACCGTATATACGGTATAGCCAGGCTCACGGTTGAGGTCTTCACTCACGCTAATAGTTGGATTCATCGTTTATCTATCCAGCCTGACGATCAGATTAGAGAGCTTTTGATTGGCCACCGGATTAATGCTCATGCCTGCTTCCGTTCGTGCATTTTGTTCGGCCAGTACCAAGAACCCCTTCAGCCAGTCAGTGACATACTCGTCTTGATACCCACTTGGTGTTTCGGTGAGCGTTGGAGGGCCGCAATCGAACGGTTTTGGATGAAAAATTGGTCGACCGCTGACTTCCGGTGAGTTCCCGTTAGGAGCATTCATAAACCCTAGATAGTTCACATAGTCGTTTACGAGGCTCGCACTCAGCCGTGTTGGGTAAGCGATCGCTTTATGTATATCCACACGAAGACGCGTCGCGTTAGTCACAACTTCGGATATCTTCCGTTCAATTTCTTGGCGCACGAATCCAGCTTTTAATTCGCGGATAAAGTCATGCGCCACATCTTCGCTCAGAAGATGGAACTTCAATGTTGGCGTATCATCGATAAAGTCTTGCAGTGATGCGATCCACATAGTCACCACTTCACGTGCATACTGCTGAGGCAAGCTCTGCACCTGTTCGTCCGGTGTTTCCGCATCGTTCTTGGCTTCCTCTTCCGGCTCTAAGCCCAGCAGACTCAGCATGTCATCATCTTTACTAGATTTTTCACCCACAACAATCACATCATCTGAAAACTCTTTGTCGAGTTTGATGTATAGATCCTTGAGGTGCTGTTCAGCGACGTAGAACTGACTGATAAGACTGCCGAAGCGCTCGGCTTTACTGGTCTTAATAAACGACCGTACGACCTGCTTGCTACTCTCGATCCGCTTGTTGACCAGGACAGTGGTATCGTCACCCACGTGGTACTCGCTGATCCGCACTAGCATCTCTCGCTTAAGTGCGTTGAACTGCGCCAGCAGTTGGTTGTATTTGAGATCAGGGTCACACACCTTACCCAACTCGTGTGCTAGGTAGGCAATACCCCCGTCGTTTGGCGTTAACGCTGATTCCCAGGCCTTTACCGGGTCTTTAAAGTGCACAGAGACTTCTTCTGTGTTCAAAAATGCTTGTTTAAGCCCCTCGATTCTTTCGACATCGCGTGCGCTTGTAAGCAAGCCAATCTCTCGCCCTACCTCATCGTATTGATAGAGCTGTCTTGCTTCGTATTTAGGGTTTCGAATCCAGTAGGCATTATTGAATGCACCACTCGGACACCACTCGTAGGGCCAACGGTGCTGTTTACCGAAGAAGTCCCATAATGAGGAATGCAAACGGGCTTTCCACTTAGCTGAATACTCTTCAGCTGTGTCGCCACCGCCTCCTTTACGATCAAACTCTTTGTCAAACTTGGTTAAGACCAAAAAGAGCGAGACCGGCTTATCGGAACGCTCCTCCAACGTTGCACCATGTGTCTCCCTCACCCATCCATCGATCACCTCAGGCAACGCCTTTACTTCCTGATTACTGTCAGCAACACACAGGAGCATGCTTGTCAGCTCACGCTCTTCACGGTAACGCTGGAAGAGATAGGCGACCTTACCTCGAAGGAAAAGAGACTCGATCCCATTATCTTGCGAAAGAAAACGGTCAAGTTCACGAATCTGCTCACGCGAACGGTAGCCAGGAAAATCCAGCAGATCTGTAAACCTGAAGTAATCGTGCGGCAAATCCTCAATCTGAATCACCAGCTCAGAGATCAACGCCGCATATTCTGCTCGCTCAAGCATGCTATTCGCACCCGTGGCGGCATGCACATTGATCGTGTCACCGTTGCTATCTCCCAGCCCACTTAATGTGGCGACGTCGATTACACTTTTGCTTCGTGGTAGTAATGCCCCAGGTAAGCTATCAGTACCCAATGCAGAGTACGCTTCTTCAGAAAAGTCGAGTTTCTGCAGAGCTGCGTACAAACGGATATAGATATTGGAGAACGCCTCTGAATCCCCCCAGAGCACACGGAGTAATCGAGCACGATGTTGAACTGATAACCTCGGGAGGACTTCAGCGGTACGTTCCCAGAATTCCTCAGTCAACATTCGTATACGAGCAACGCCTCGAAAATTACGGGTGAAATAATCCCTAAGGTCAAACACATCGACGGCGCTTAGGCTATCAATAGCACGTAGCTGAACATTGCTCTCAGCTTCGACCAACAGATCCTCTACCTCTTCCGCTTCCAGCACGGCTATTACAGCCGGATCGATATCGGAGAGGTACGTATTTCCGAGGATTTTGATCAAATCGCTCTGATTCAGTAACCGTGTTTTTACCGGTGCCTGAGGATAGGGTAATGTGTTCTCTCGGATCGAAAACCGTGTCACAATACCCGTTGATTCCTTCCCGCCTTCGGGATTGATCCGTTTGAGAAAGTCGACCGATTCATCACCGATCTTTGCTTGAAGTGGCTTCTCGCCCTCACGTGCCAATGCTGAGATCAGGTATGACTTACCTGACTGACTGGGACCAAATACAGCCACCGCCATTGGCCTCTCGGCAGCATTGCCAAGGCGACTTAACTGCGTAGCGTATTTATTAAACTGGCGTCGAATCGTCGGCCCTTCTTGTCCAACGATATCTCTATGCTCAGTACTCCACGCTATGAAATCAGTCGCGACTTGAGCTGTTGCCTTGCATTGAGCGGATAGTGCGTTGTCTTTGTCTCTCATGATCCTTCTCCAGCTCGCAGCTCAGACTTCAACTACAAAGGCACCGGTATCCATCCAGTACCCCAGATCATTACGCAGTGTCTGCAACTTAAACTTAACAAGTGACTTTGGTTTAACATTTCCGTCAGCATCTTCGATAATGTCGATATCAAAGAGCTTGCAGTCTCTATCGTCCTCTTCCGGAATAAGGCCTAGCGTGATTTTTAAAGGTAGTTTCAACCGCTCAGCACTCGATCTGTCATTGAAGTCGACACGATAGATCAACGTGCCAGGCCAACGCTCGACGTTCATTTGTCTAAAGCCCATAAACATTGGGCCGCTAAACGTGATCTCGCCGGTTATGTACTGGCTCTCAGATAATCGCCGCTCTTCAGTCGCTTTATCCAGATTGATATTTTTGAAACACAGGTTCTTGTTTTTTATCTGCCCAGTATCATCCATGCGACCAATATAATTTGCCGTTGATCCCAGCTTTAATGCATCGCTTCGAAGGCTAAATCCCACTAGATAACCATTCGATAGTGCACATACCATCGCGCCAACAGCAGCTGTCGTTTTTGGGTCAGATAAACGGCCTTGCAGATCACGGAATGGGTACCACGAACCGACCTTGTAGTTGTGCATCGAAACGATTCGATCAATCGGTATCGGTATTTTGGCGATAACTGTGTTACGAACGCCCGGCATCATGCTGGGACGACCTGACAAAAGTACATAATCGCAGGAATAGTGATTTATCAATTCGCACAGATCCCCCAGTACCCCTGACATATTTCGTGTAACTGTGTTGTCGACCGATTCCAGATCAATTGGGTACTCAATATCTTCAAAGTTCGAAGGCGTACCACCGTATGTGACGATTCCCGCATCGAGATACTCAAGCACAGTTTTACTTGGTCCAGTATCGTTCTCGAAGATGTCACTATATTTCAGGGTGTAATTTGCGTTTCCATGACTGGTGTCGTAATGCTCATACAACCCAATAATACGAAGGCCAATCGGAATAAATATCTGATTACTGAACAGACGGCGCTTGAGGTGCTCGCGTTCATCTTCATTGGCGCGACTCTCACCAAACAGTGATGCGAGCAACATTTTAGGCTCACTCACACCAGCGTTAATCATGTATTCATCAAAAACAGGGATCACGTGACGCTCAATAATGGAACGTAGTATATCATCTCCGGCAATATTGAACCCCTCGTGTATCTCTTGAGTGGGCGTGATCAAATCACCCTCTCCTAAGCTATAGGTGGTTACGATTAGGTCCGTTGTGCCACCTCCGACATCGATGCTAGCAACTCTCAATCGGTTTTTACGTGACGGGTCAGTATAGCGCTGGCTTGCTTCAAACAGTTCACCAGCATCACCTCGAAAATTCACTTTCACTTCGTTATAGAGAAAGACCGCTTGTGTGCCAGTGGCCTCATCCCACTGAAGAACCAGAGATGGCGTACTGTCTTCTGGGACTTTCATCACCTCAACAACATTTTTAAGCGCCAGCTTTGCCCGCCTCTCAAATAGCCTACGCTCTGATAACGCCATTGCAGTAGGCATAGTGAGTACGATTCTGTTGAGACGGCGTGGAATGTCTTTCATCGAGCGCTTGCGACGCCGACTAAAGGAGTTGATCTGCATGAGCGCCTGCGAAATCACTTCTGCGATGAAGAACATCATCATCGAACTGCGGGAGTAAGTTGCACGGGTAGCACAGGCCGAGTCGGGATCGCTTCGGTCCCATTCATCCCCACTATTGGTTAGGCGTTGGAAAAATGCGCCTCGAATCGCGGGAGCACGAGTTGGCTTATCCCCGCTCACACCATAGTTATTGAAGTACCAATCATGGCTAAGCTCACGCACATCCCAGAGATAGCGCTTGGGAGAGGACATACCAGTGAGACCATCTGTACTTTTAGATGTGTTGAACAGACGGTTGGCTTCCCACCCCACTCGCGTAGGGGTTGGCCACTGAAACGCATCGTTACGACTTCTCTGCGTTAAACGGTTATTGCCGAACGTCTCTCGATGGAACTCGATCATACTGGGAAAAGGTTGGTTGTAGATCCGCTCAGCCGAACTTAGATCGCGAAGCTCTAAAGAATAACTGTTATTAAGATCGATGTTGTCGGTATCGCTCGACTCGATCAAAATCCCACAGGTGCGAGAGTTACCAATATCAATCACTAAGTCCACATTGATCGGCGTATACTGCGCAGGTGTACTTATGGTGTCAGTAAAATATATTCGAGGTAAAATATCTATATCGTTTAGCAGGTCGATAAGAGCAACAAAATAAGCCCAAGGCAGGTTTGGATCTTGATTTTTCTTCGCGCCTTCAAAGCCTTTATGTCCATATCTATCTAGGAGAAAACCATCAAAAGCATCGTCTATTATTGACTTACCCCAACCGTCTTCCAAAAGGTAATTAAGATCGTTCAGCTTCGTTGCAAGCATGAATTGTGAACCGGTTGTTACATCAATTTCAGACGGTGCTGCGTATGGGCGATTGGGATGGGTTTCGAGCAGTCTAGTATCAATAACGATCACGATGCGGTGAGTGTTCCCTTCCTTGTCGGGCTCTTCTAGCTCACTGAAACGTACGCGCACCCAATTTAAGGGCCCCGTGTCGAGTGTTATGCCCCCAGACTTGTTTTCTTCCTTTATGCGAAGGATTGGCAGTGGAAGCCATGCACCTTTATACGTGGAAAGTACGCGATTGATATTGACTGCCACCTGATTGTCTTCATGGACTTCCATGCCATTTTCGTCAATATTTCGGCCACTGGTTTCATGTTCTTTGGTGCGAAATAGCTGTAGATCGTTGCCTGCACCCCTTACACCGTAGGTGGGCGAAAAGCGATTAGCATTGATATTAATGCTAAAATCTAAAAATTGTATGCCGCTATGGGGTATCAACGAGACAAAATTAGCATCTATTGTGTCTTGCAGCATCACTCATTCCCTGTTGTTCTTGTCAGTATCTCGATCTGTGTAAGTGATTGCCGCCGCAAACACATCCTAAAGGGTATCAATGTCGTTATCGCCACACGTATAACTGTAGGCGATTCTGATAGCTCGGGATGGGAATAGCGTCAAAACTGATCGGTGGTGCTGATTCGGCACCAAGAATTTTCCCTGGCGTCGAGGCGATGACTATATCCTGGCTCGCATAGACCGAGACCGACAACATACGAAGAGACTGATTGAGCCAGTCTTTATTAGATCCGAAGACTGTGCGGTGGATACAGTTTGTGTGAATCCGATCTTGATTTCGTCCCACCATAGATACATTCCCTGCTCGTGTTCGACCCGTCAATCTGCTTCTTGTCCCTGTCCAGCCCGAACTGCTCAGAATGAGCAGTCTTAGTCTCTCGTCGATTAGTTATCTCTTATTTGATAGACGTCTTCAATCGCCGACAGGCAATATATGGGCGATTTCGCGCGAAGACGCAATGAACAAGCTAAAAATCAGGCGTAAATTCCGATATTTCCGATTTATACCGACCTGATCGCTAACACATAAAGTGAACAGTAAACGCAATACTGTGTGCTGGATTAAGTGCGTACCTGAACGCTATACTGTATATTTATACAGTATTGTGAGAAACGTTATGCACGCAGCCATTTTAGGTCGTTCCGAATTGTCCATGCATGTCAGTATTCCGCTCTTTGTCGAACCTGTTTGGGCAGGCTTCCCGTCCCCTGCACAGGACTATATTGAGCGCAGCCTTGATCTTAACGAATTGTGCATCAAGCGCCCCGCCGCTACGTTCTTCGTGCGCGCCGAAGGCGAATCTATGATCGAAGCAGGGATCTTCTCGGGAGACATCCTCATCGTTGATCGCTCCCTTGATCCAATACACGGCGATATCATCATTGCCAGTGTCGACGGCGAGTTCACCGTCAAACGGCTTGCAATGAAGCCCACGTTACGTCTAGAGGCAGCAAACGTTTTGTACTCTCCTATCGAGTTAAGGGATGAATCCGAGCTGGAGATTTTCGGTGTGGTCACCAACGTTATTCATGCGCTGAGGTGATTGACGCCAGATGTGTTGCCCTAGTGGACTGCAACAACTTCTACGCGTCTTGCGAGCGGCTGTTTCGCCCAGATCTAAAGGGCCACCCCATCGTCGTCCTTTCCAATAACGACGGGTGTGTCGTCGCTCGCTCAGCAGAAGCGAAATCACTAGGGATCAAGATGGGCGTTCCTTTCTTTCAGATCCAGGAGCTGGTCCGAGAGCACGCTGTCCAAGCCTTTTCATCGAACTACGCGCTGTATGGTGACATGTCTGCTCGCGTTATGAGTCTGCTGGAACAGATGGCACCCAGGGTCGAGGTCTACTCTATCGACGAAGCTTTCTTGGATCTCGGTGGAGTTTCAGCATGTACGGAGCTAGCGGCATACGGTCAACATGTACGATCCAAAGTTCGAAAATACACAGGGATCCATGTATGTGTTGGGATCGCGCCAACCAAAACCCTGGCCAAGCTAGCCAACCATGCCGCGAAACGCTACCCGAAAACAGATGGTGTTGTGGATCTGACGGATACTGAACGACAGCGGAGATTGCTTGCGATCACACCCGTCGACGATGTGTGGGGGGTCGGACGTCGGTTAGCGCCTCGTCTGAATGCTGTGGGAATTCGGACAGCCCTTGATCTTGCTAACGCGAATCCTAAATGTCTGCGGCACCAGTTCAGCGTTGTGTTGGAGCGGACCATTCGAGAATTAAATGGTATTTCATGTATAGAGCTCGACATTATGCCAACATCAAAGAAGCAGATCGTCTGCAGCCGGTCGTTTGGCGAGCGCGTCACAGATTATGACAACATGCATTCAGCGATCTGCAAGTACGTTGAACGAGCTTGCGAAAAGCTCCGCGCCCAGCGGTCAACGGCCAAGATGCTCACCGTGTTCATTCGGACGAACCCGTTCAACGCCAATGAGCCCTACTACTCGAACAGCGCCAACATCGGGTTGCCTGAACCTTCTAACGACACGCGTCACTTTCTTGAAGCAGCGGTTCGAGGTCTGCGCTCGATTTGGAAGCCGGGGTTCCGCTATATGAAAGCTGGCGTGATGCTCAGCGATTTCTACGAGCCTGGCACCTTTCAGCCGTCACTGCTTGAAGAAACCTCCCGTCAGCCATCCTCTGCGGCATTGATGGCGACTCTGGATAAAATCAACCAAAGCGGCTTGGGCCAGGTTTGGTTTGGAGGGCAGAGCCTAGCTAACAACTGGATAATGAAACGCCAGCGGCTCTCGCCTTCGTATACCACGCGCTGGAACGAGCTTCCTGTCGTGCGCCTAGGAAGTCGTCCAGGTAAGCCCTAGGCGTAAGTTGCCATTTTAGCTCGTACACGCCCTCGAATATCCAATTGATCTATCAATATCGACGTCAGGCGTACCGTTAGCCTCTAGTCTTCGGCTCACAAGCGTTGCGCCTGAAAATACGTGCGTTCCCAGACATCAAGCGTAACCGTCCGGCTATCACACCTTGTCAGCCGGCGCTTTCCAGTTATGCGGAAGTAGCTCACCGATCGCACTGGCTTTTTGGATCGGCAGCCGGGCCAGCAGCCCGGTAGTCGGGATGCCCTTGTCGATGATGTGTGCAGGCATGGGCGCCTGGGTCAGCGTCTCGCAGGCCTCACACACCCATTTGCCACGGATATGACGTTCGACCGTGAAGACGCCGGGCCTGTAGTCGAGCTTTTCGCTAACGT
>JBLXCH010000062.1:0-17228 GCA_048265065.1 Motiliproteus sp.
TGTCCTGCTTTGTGCCTAAACCTTTTTCAGCCAAGTTGCCGATGTTGTTCCATGCCATAGGATGTTTTTTAGCGGAGGCTTTGTTATACCAGCGCAGGGCTTCAGCATGACTTTGTTTTACCCCATTGCCGTAGTGATACATGACGCCGATGCTAAACATGGCCGATGCATGACCTTGATCGGCGGCTTTGGTGAACCACTTGAGGGCTTCGGTTTGGTTTTTGGCAATACCGTTACCTGAAAGTAAGAATACGGCATAGTCGCTTTGGCCTTGAGGGTTACCGGCAAATGCCGCTTTTCGAAAATAATCGATAGCTTTGGATTTATCGGGAAAGATTTTTCCCTTGCCGTTGAAGTTTCCAGATAAAAAAGCGTGGCCTGCTTTTAAGTAACCGAGGCTATTGCCTTGCTGCGCCATCTTTTCATAATAATGAATCGCTTTTATTGGGTCTGGTTTGATGATGACGGTCCGCTTTAATTGATGCTGTAACCCTTGGCCATAAATATCACCCAATTTAAGTGAGGCCATCTGGTGGCCAGCGTCAGAGGCAGCAGTCAGACTTTCAAGAGCTTCAGTAGTCTGTTGGTCTCTTTGCAATAAAAGCAGTGCCTTGCTGTAGTGCGCGTTTGCGTATCCTTGTTTGGCGGCTTTCTCATACCATTTTAAAGCCAAATTGAGCTTGTTATTTTGCGGTTGGTCGCGGCCAGTTTCATAGAGCTGACCTAATAGATGCTGGAGTGAAGCATCACCTGCGTTAGCACCGTCTTCTAGCCACTGTTGATAGGTTTCATTTTTTGCGGCAGTCGCAGGGTCTGCATAGTAAACCCGAGAATGTTCATCGCGAGCAGAGGTGTTGCCTAATTCTGCGCCTTTTTTAAGCCACCTGAGTGCGTCATAATGATGTTTCTCTGTGCCTTGTCCACGGGATAACATAAAACCTAGTGAATACATCGCGCGGTCGTAACCTGCTTCAGCAGACTTTTTATACAGGCTGAAAGCGCGCTCGAGATTTTTATCGACGCCCATTCCAAAGTAGTAGGCATGTCCAAGGTTAAACTGTGCTTCTGGGTCGCCTTGGCTAGCGCCACCACTGATTAAGTCGAAGCCTTTTTTCTCATCCTTTTTTACGCCCCAGCCATATTGATACATAAGGCCTAAGCGAGCCATTGCGTGGGCGCTGCCAAGCTCTATTGCTTCTTCAAAAAGCGCTTTCGCTTTGGCATAGTCTTTTTTGCCAAAGTAACCATAAAGGTGGGTATAGCCTAGGGTGGAGAGAGTGGATGGGTGTCGTGGTGCTTGCTCGAGAATTTGCAGCGCTTTTTGCGGATCTTTTGCTACACCGCTACCTGAGAGGTAGCTATTGGCTAACAGGTTGCTAGCAAAAGGATAGCCTTCATCAACTAGTTGTTCTAGCAAGGCTAATGAGCCTGCTTGCTCACCTTTTGGTTGATATATCCCGGCTTTAAAGTAGGCGCGCGCAAGGGCATATTTTACGGCAGGAGAGGGTGCGATTTTTAGCGCCTGTCGGCATACCGCTGCAGTTGGCTCGGGGTCTTCGATCCCGTTAATAAAAGCAACCCCTTGCGGGTTAGGGTGCGGAATTTTCTGTACTTCTGGGTCTCCAGGGTGACCTGCGGCCATCAAACAAAAAGTGGTAAGCACTTGTTGCTGTGTAAGCTCGATCGCTTTTGGCTGAGTCAGGATCCTAAAGCTAAACTGTCGATCATCATCATTATCCATTAAGGTTTTTTCTGGCACTTGATTAGATACCCAGTTATTACCTTTTTCTTCGAGCCAGTAATGTGCGTAATTGACCAGTTTTTCGAAACTGTCTAGTTTAATCCCCGAAGAGTAGCCGCCGTGGAATGTAAACCCTGTTTCTGTCGCTTTTTTTCGTTCAGCTTTGTTCAACTTCATAAAAGAAAACTGAAGATGGTCATTTTGCTTGTGGGCTAAATAATAGGTGTAGTTGGTTTCTTTAGGGGAGGTGTGAGTAGCCTGCATCAGGTAGTAGTTTGGGCGGTTGGGTAGTGCTACGAACCTTGCTTCACCATTGTAGATGGCCATCAATGAATCAGCGTCTTTGTCTTTCATGGAAGCTGAAAGGAATTCCATTAAGACATCGTTGTAATGGTGTGTGTTGGCTTTATTCTCGACTGAGATAAGACTCCATAGGCTTATTTCTGTAGAGAGGTTCTCTAAGATGTAACTATTGGCATCAACCCCAATGTCCTGCCCTTGGCTGATCAGTGGTTTTTCAGATTCGACAAAACATCCTGATAGCAGCGCTGCAAAAATGACCAAAACCACCGTGTTAATTAGCTTCACACTTAACCTCCTGTAAAATTGTCCTGACTTGCGTGCCTAACTAACTAACTAACACTGATCGGTCTTGTTACCGGTTTCGTTAGGTGATGGGCAGACTTTATCTGGCTTAATAGATAGATGCATTAATAGCTAGAATAGTTGTTGGTTATTAATACATCATGAATGAAAAGAAAAGTTAAGCAGTTAAGCGGTAATGTGGAGTTTATTATTGATGAGGCCCCGTCATTTAAACCTGAATGAGCGGGTTATTACCATTGGTAACCAATGCCTAAGGTGATTTTGGTATCCGCGTTTTCGTTTTCGCCAGCGGGTTCGCTGAGGTAATCGTATTCTGCAACGAGTTCGGAGAATAGCCCTGCACCTAAAGGAACGTTAAGACCAAGATCCATGGAGAATTCCCAGTCGCTGGCTAACAGAGTGAGCTTATTACGATTGAAGACTGAGTTTTCGCCGTAAAGTTTGTGTTCTAAATTGCTACCAAGACGAAGACGTACCTGATTTTTATCGCTTTCAAATTTAGGGTCGGTGAGGTCGGTGTCAGTGACGTGGAAATTATCCATGCTGTATTCAGCACCAATCTCGACGTCTAATTTACCTTCGGCATCATTCCATATTTCGTAACCAACACCGCTGCTAAGTAGTAAATATTGGTTAACATTCCTGAAGTCATCACGTCCCAATTCCACTTCGTTATACCAAAACCACTGTTCAGCGAGGAACCAGTCTAAGCGATAACGCAGTTCGATTTTTTCCTGCGGTGTATTGTCATCGATTTTTAAGCTTTCGTAACTAGTTTCAATAACGTGCCGGTACTCGCCTCGTTGAAAGCTAATATTAGCAAACACGTCAATATCATCTTGATTAATGTTGCCTCGATTGACCGTTCCAGATACTGAGGCTCGACCGCTGTATGTGTAAGCTCCAGACTCAAAGTCTTTGTAAGGTTGTACATTTTCGAGCATGAAAAGGGATAAGGATGTTTCACCGCTATCTTCACAATAATAGCGAAGGTGCCCAGACTTCATGCCAATGATTTTGCAGGGTAGGTCATGGCCTGGCACTTTTAGTAATCGCGATGAACGAATACTGGCGATTTTGGATTTATCGATCCGCTGAGGGCCAAAGCTTTGTGATTTCCAAAGCACGACCTTGGCTTGAATAGCGGTAAGTTCTCCCTTAATCACATCGCCATTGTGTAGCGTGATCTGGCCTGCCGAGGCCAGACACGGAAGACTGAGAAACCCAATAAGCAGGTTTCGGTGTCTTTTTTTGGGGTGCATCATCAGTCCTTTGTTAAGTTTGCGTTACCCATTGGCGCTGAACAGGCATGGCTGCAAATGATTGAATTGGCATTTCAGTGGGTAATTCCATCGGCATCTGAAAGTACGATTCGCCGTGTTCTTTACGCATGGACGTGCTTGTATAAGTAGTCGCATGACCGGTGTTGTCGGTGCTTAAGCTTGGGCGCTCTAGATCAGCAAGATCTTGCAGTATAGGTTGTTGCTGAACTTCAGACGGGGTTAAGAAAATACCCCAGCGACGCATGTGTTGGCCTAAACCGATACTGCTTGAGTAGCGGACAATAGGTGCTGCAAGCACGAGTCCGACGACTACCGGCATCATCCACCAGAAGAAAGTCGGCGCGTAATAATAGACAGCCCCTCCCCATGCACTAATGACCACAGAAGAGAGTGCTGTGCGCGCGAGGGACTCTCCCCAACCTAGCATACGACCTTCTCGTGGCTGTGCATTCCAGCTGACCTTATGCCCAGCAAAAACAGAAAGCACAAAATAGGCGTGGAAGACCATCATTAAGGGGGCCACCAAAATAGCGAAAAGACTTTCAACTAAGGTGCCTCTTAACAGTTTGCCTGCACCACCGAACGTTTTGCGTCGATCCCTTAAGGCAATCACTAGTGCCAGCACTTTGGGTAATAACAGCATGGCGGCGGTGACATAAAGGAGAGTGATGATGAGTCCCGTTTTAGCAATTGGCCAATCAGGGAATAATTGATGGCTACTTTGAAAGAAAACATTGGCGTTAAGAGAACGCAGTACAGCATCAACGGTGCTTAGTGCCAGCATCAGTAGCCAAAAAAGTGAGGACATATAAGCGACGGCACCGAACAAAAAGTGCAGCTTATTCATGCCGCGAATCCCCCGCGAACTCAGCAGAGCAAGATGCTGGATATTGCCTTCAACCCAGCGGCGGTCACGGGTGGCATAGTCCAGAATATTGCTCGGAACTTCCTCATAACTGCCGGGCAAGTCAGCAAGTAACCAGACCTCCCAACCTGCGCGACGCATGAGCGCGGCTTCAACAAAATCATGGCTGAGGATCTCACCGCTGAAAGGCCCCTTGTTGCCTTTCAAGCTAGGTAAGCCGCAGTGCTCAATAAAGGCATCGATACGAATTATCGCGTTATGACCCCAGTAGTTGGCGCTGTCGGTTTGCCAGAAAGCCAGTCCAGTGGCAAGCATAGGGCTGTATAGCGTTGAGGCAAACTGCACAAAACGACCAAAAAACGTTGTAGAACGAACAGGAATCGGCACCGTTTGGATTAATCCCGTTTGTGGGTTTTCGGTCATGGTATGCACCAATGACATCATGCAGTCGCCGGTCATAATACTGTCCGCATCCAGCACAATCATTTGCTGATAGTGAGAACCCCAGCGGGTGCAGAAATCCATTAAGTTACCTACTTTACGATGCGTGTTTTTCTCACGGCGACGATAGAAACATTGATTACCGTATTGGCCTATGTGGTGGCGAAATCGTTGCCAAGCATCAGCTTCGGCTGCGGCTATCTTCGGATCTTGAGTGTCACTCAGTAGGTAAAAATCGAAATGCTGACCTTCGCCTGTCGCTAAAAGGGAACGGACATTCGCTTCAAACCCTGCCATCACACGGTGGGTGTCCTCGTTGTAAACCGGCATAACTACTGCGGTTCGGCTACCTGCAACGCTTGCTGGTTGAGGTGTCGCTGTATGGCGACTTAGTGTTAAAGGGTCAAGCTTGAACAATTGCAGTAAGAAGCCAATTAAGGCACTACAAAAGGAGCTAGCGATCCAAGCGAAAGTGACAGTAAATAGGCCGAGCAAGGCGTATTCCAACGGAGTCATTCCGTTAGGTCGAAGGATTTCTACCATCACCCACACACCAAGCAGGCTGCTACTTATTGCCAGTAGGGCAAACACTAGCTTACGCCAGAGTTTGCCTTTAACCTCGATAGGGTGACGTGCAGGGCCGAAATGGCTGTTACTGAAATGAGTGTTACTGTCATTCGCTGAACCCTGTGTGTTATGGACTTTAGATTTACTGAACGTTGTTGGGGTGCCAAACATAGCTCCATACCTCGCTTAAAGTTTGGTTTTGTAATTGCAGCGACAGACGCATATCTACGGGTTTGTTACCCTCAGGCATAATCTTAAATGCCGCCCGCCAGTGGTTATCGGGTAGTTTGAATACGGTCAGGTCAGAGTATTTTCCAGATGATATTTGCAGGTTGGCTTCAACCGCTTGCTGGGCAGAAAATTGCGATAAGCTCTCACCCGCAAAATCTATCGCAAACTGACGCTTGCTCTTGGGCGGTGGGTTTTTCTCACCGGGTAGCGCGCCCCAGCCAATATGGGTACGTTGAACCTTGGCGACAGGCTCAGTGCTAATGTGGTTGACCGAAGTCAGGGTGTAGTCAAAAGCCAGAGAATCCCCTTTGTTCACCTTCTTAGTCGGTACCCAGTAGGCCACGATATTGTCATTGGTTTCGCTATCAGTAGGAATCTCAACGAGTTCGACACGACCTGCGCCCCAATCATTGTTAGGCGTTACCCAAAAGCTTGGTCGTTTCTCGTAGTAGGCTTCAGCATCAAGGTAATGTTCGAAATTGCGGTCACGTTGCATTAACCCAAACCCTTTTGGTTGGGTGTCCTGCAATGAGGTGACATTCAGGCTAGTGGGGTTGCTAAGCGGACGCCATATCCGCTCACCTGTTGAGGTTTCCATCATCAAACCATCAGAGTCATGAACTTCTGGGCGGAAATCATCAACGAAGCGCGTGTGGTTTTCCCCGTGGTGAAACATGCTGGTTAAAGGAGCGATCCCCATTTTCTTGATATCAAGACGAGCAAATATCCGTGCTTTGACCTGCATTTTTGTGGGGGAACCCGGCATTAGCTCAAAGCGGTAAGCACCAGTGACTGATGGGCTGTCTAGCAGAGCAAAAATCACTAAATTATTCTGTTTAGGTCCGGGCTTAACTAACCAGAACTTACGAAATACTGGAAACTCCTCGCCGATGGATTCAGCCGTATTAATCGCCAAACCACGAGCAGAGATACCATAAAGCTGCCCCGGCCCAACCATTCGAAAATAAGAAGCGCCTTGAAAAACCAACGCTTCATCTTTGTAGGCTTGGTTGTTTAATGGGTAGTGAATTCTAAAGCCAGCGTAGCCGATATCCTCGGAAACGACTTGGCTCAGTGGAGCGGCGTCACCATCATAGCTAAACAGCTCAGGTTTGAAGGAAAGGTGCTGTTTTTTATCACCCTCGATCAATTCAATGGAAACAGGTTCCTGATACAAAAAACCGGGGTGGAACAATTGCATCTCGAAACGCGAGTCGCCGCTCCAGATTGCTGCATCAGGGCGGTAGCGAATCGAACGGTACTGTGAGTAGTCCATGTCGGTGAGTTGGGTCGGAATGTTAACCTCAACTTTTTGGTATGGCTGGCTAGCCAGTTGACTAGCTTGTTCTACTACTTGGTCAAAATGGGTGATTTCCTTAATGGGCGCAACGGGTTCATTTGCCTGACTCCAGCTGAAAGGAGAAACCAGTAGAGCGGTTAATAGCCAGGACGAGCAGGTATTTCCAGCTTCCTTATTGGACCAACGGTTACCAGAACTCATATCAATATTCCTTGAAAAAGCACTTTTTACAGCGGTATGACTGGGACTGAAATTAAACTGATAGGGTCATACGATGACGATTTATTCTTATTGGATATCGTTATGATGCTATGCAGTGTTCATCTGTTGAGATGATTGCTCAGTACATAGCAGTAAAGATGCCATTTATAAAAATGTCTTTATAAACAAGATATTATGTTTTTTATCGAGAGTTATAAGCGCGGTAACTGTTTGCTATTTAAGCAACTTCATCCATAACCTCCGTTGTTTGTCGCTAATTAGCTACAACGCCGAAATGAATGTGAGCCAATAAGCAAACGTAATGTGAATAAGCGAGGAAGGAGAGGTTAACTCAGTTAAATGAAGGGAAGAGATGAGAAGTGAAGTTAGTGAAGTTAGTGAAGTTTGTTAAGTGAGTTAAGTGCAGTTAAATAAATCCTATTCAATCAGGGCGGTGGGAAGGCCGTTAGCATAATCAGTAACGTAATAGGCGACAAAGCCGTAGATAATAAGATGGTGCCAGAGGTGGTTGAAGGCTCAAGATCGTAGAATTTAGCCAGCATAAATGGGCCGGTTCCTGTGGGTAATGCAGCGAGCAAGACAATGCAGTATGTAGCAAAGGCTGAAAGCTCAAAGGCATAGATAGCCAACACCCACGTAATTAACGGATGCACCACAAGCTTAACAGTGGTTAGCGACACCGTTGTTGTACTCAGTACCTTTTGTCCTTTGGGCTGGCTACCCAGAAATAGACCAACAGTCACCAATGCGCAGGGCGCAGCGGCACCACCTAGCAAGTCTAAAAACGTTTGTGCGGAACTCGGCACGCTAAGAGCGAAAGTAGGGAAGACGCTCGCCACCAAAGGCGCAAGGACAATAGGATTGCGTAGCACCCGCGAGCCGACAATTTGCAGCAGCTTTAGCGGATGCATCTTGGCTTGCAGCCCAACCTCTACCAGTACAATACCTACCGCAAATTGCACGCAGACAGTGGCAATGGTGGCGATCAACGTTGGCGTTAGTGAATTCTCACCCAGTACCGCGAGCATCAAAGGAAAGCCCATAAAGCCGTTGTTCGCATAGCTGGCATTCAGCGCCTCGATAGCACTGTTAGCAGCCGGGACTTTACGACAGCACTGGACGGCATAAACAACCGCCATGAGGCCAAAGGTAGAAAGCGTTAAACAGAAGATAAAACCAGGCTGCCAAAGGGTTTGCCAGTCAGAGTTGGCAATAATGTCGAATAACAAGGCAGGTAGCGCAAGATACACTACAAACTTGTTCATCTCAGTCGTGGCTTGATCACCCACGATACCGCTGCGGCGTAAAGCCCAACCGCTAAACACTAAGGCAAAAATAGGGAAGATAACACCAAGCGTGGAAAACACAGAAACTCCAGTATCGTGACAAGCTAAACACTGTAGTTAACTTTTTCGATACACGCCAATGCATAATAAGGATTATCGTGATACCTTTTTTGTATGATGACTGATATCCGCCAGCTCAAGTATTTTATTGCCGTTGCTGAAACGTCCCATGTGGGTCGTGCCGCAGAACTCCTTAACATGAGCCAGCCGCCACTGAGCCGACAGATTGCGTTGTTAGAGCAAGCGCTCAACGCACAATTGTTTATTCGTCATCCTAAAGGGGTTGCTTTAACACCAGCCGGTGAGCAATTTTTAATTGATGCTAAAGGGGTTGTCGCTGCATTGGATCAAGCGTGCCGAAACGCTAGCCAAGTGGCACAAGGCAAAGCCGGAGAACTCGGTGTAGGCTTTATGATGCACACCGTCTACAACATTGTGCCGGCGCTTACCAAAGCGTTTATGACCCAATACCCTGACATTAAATTACGCCTGCAAGAAGTGGTGCCAAGCGAGCTGATAGCGCAGGTGCAAAAAGGGGATGTCGATGCTGCGATTATGCTCAACCCCGGCCCATCCAAAAAACTCAATCATCTGCGTATTCGTGAAGAAGCTTTTTGTCTTGCCGTTCCGGAAAATCATCCCTTAGCGAATAGAAAAATCGTAGAGGCCGATGACCTTGAAAACCAACCGCTAATCGCCACCCCGCAACGGGTCGCGCCCATATTACGAGACGCCGTAGAAAACTACTGCGCTAGAGCCGGATTCGCCGCTGACGTCATCTTAGAAACCCAGCTACAACAAACCATCATTAGTCTGGTGGCAGAAGGCTTAGGCATCGCCATGGTTCCAGAAGCCATGAAAAACGCCAACGTCAACGGCGTGGTCTACCGACCGTTACGCAACGCGCCCGTGGTGGAATACGTGATTCTTTGGCGGGAAGACAACATCAACCCCGCGCTGCAACGTTTTCTTGAAGTGTCCGAGGGTTTTGTCCGGACTAGTTAGTAGCTACGAGGGTCTACAGAAATCTACGCAAGAGACTCCTCATTAGCGTCAAACTACCGGTAGTTAACGATAATCTGCCACTTTCTAAACGGCGTCATAATTTTAGCAAGGCAGACGCCGTATCTTATCTTCCCTAGGTGTGTTTATACACATCAGAGCGGTGACCAATTTTTATAACTTGTACGATTAATTCGTTATCTCTGATTTCGTAAATAATTGGTAAAGTCCTTGGCGAATACGGTACATCTCTTTACCGCTAAGTTTGATTGCACCTTCACGCCTTGGATCAACAGCGAGGCTATCCACTTTTTGTAGGATTTTTCTAATATCAGACTTTGGTATGTCCTTTACCCTTTGATTCCTGCTGGCTAGTGGCTAACCCTATTGGTTGAATCTAACTAATAATCTGTTGATTGACCAGTGAAAGTTAAAAGCCTGTTAAGCAATCGTTTGGCGACATTGAGGAAGTTTTAGCTGGTCTAAATGTGTGTCTGAAAATTCAGATAATGTCCTGATTTTAAGATCGAACGCATCGAAGCTTTTGTCTGAGAAGTTCTCAGTGGGAGGAACCGCAACGGTTTTAATGTTCGCTTGTTGAGCAGCAATTAGCCCTGAGATTGAGTCTTCAAAAGCAATACAGTTTGATGGTGATACGTTGAGTTTTTTGGCGGTTGATAAGTAGACGGCAGGGTCTGGTTTGCCTTTGCTTTCGTGTTCTGAGGATGAGATTTCATGAAAGTAATGAGAGATGTTTAATGTGTTAAGCACCTCGTCAATGAGCTTGGCAGGGGAGTTAGTGGCTAAGCCAATTTTAAAGCCTTTTTGCTGGAAAAATTCTAAAATCTCTTTTACACCTGCCATAGCCGCGCCGCGTTCTGCAATTAAAGATTCAACATGGTTGATGACTTCGTTTTCGACAGTTTCGAGGCTTTTCTCAGACCAAGGGGAATGACGATACCAGAACTCGGTTACTTCTCGTGTCGTCATGGTGGCGGTTAAATCGGTTAGTTCACTACTGAGTTTTACCCCAACAGAGGAGAAAACATGATGCTCGGCTTCTTTCCATAGCGGTTCAGAGTCGATAAGAGTGCCGTCCATGTCAAAAATAACAGCATGCATCAATTTTCCCTCGGAAGGTTTATAGTAAACGATATTACTTAGCCAAGGCTGACTTCAACACCGCTTCGTCTAGGTTTTTACCAATAAACACCAAACGGCTTTCTTGTTTTTCACCTTCTTGCCAGAGGCGGTCAAAGTAGCGGTCCATGCGTTTGCCGACGCCTTGTATCACTTGGCGCATGGGTTTGTTTGGTAGGGCGAGAAAACCTTTTACGCGGTAGATGCAGTGGTCGTTAACAAGCTGGTCAATGGCCGCTAGCACTTTGTCGCTGTCCACTTCACCCAGAGTAATTGATACGGAATCAAAGTGATCATGGGCATGGTGGTGTTCTTCATCATGACTGTGGTGATGGTCGTGATGGGTGTGGATACTTTCGATGCGGTCTTCGCTGGCGGATTCTAAGCCAAGAATTAATGCGGTATCGATTTCGCCATTGCTGATCTCAATCTGTTTTACGCCACTCGGCACAGCGCTTGTAACTAGGGCGGAGACATTGCCCAGTTGGCTGTCATTCATTAAATCACGCTTGCTGACGATCACGAGGTCAGCGGCGCTGAGTTGATCATCAAAGAGCTCTTCTAGGCTTGGGTCGTGGTCCAAGCCTTCGTCGGCTTGGCGTTGTGCTTCTACCGCACTTGGGTCGTGGGCAAAACGGCGTTCGGCAACGGCGGGGCCATCGACAACGGTAATGACGGAATCCACGGTGCAGTGCATTTTGATTTCAGGCCAGTTAAAGGCTTGTACCAACGGCTTTGGTAACGCAAGGCCAGAGGTTTCAATCAAGATATGGTCAATGTCATTACGGCGTTCAACTAGTTGCTTCATCACCGGTAAAAACTCTTCTTGTACGGTGCAGCAAATACAGCCGTTGGCGAGTTCATAAATACCGTTGTCGTTCGCTGCGGCTGCGTTGTCAGTCTCGTCTTCACAGCCTTCTACTGGGCAAGAACGCAAGAGTTCTGCATCAATATCCAGTGCGCCAAATTCGTTGACGATTACGGCGATACGTTTGCCAGCGGCTTGTTTAAGAATGTTCGACAGTAGGGTAGTTTTACCGCTACCTAAAAAGCCCGTGACAACTGTTGCTGGGATTTTATTAAGATTCATTTTCAGAGATCTCCGTGGCAGCCTTGGCTGCGAATTGTTCGGCGGTGGCTTGTCGATAGGCGGCTGCTTTGGCGGTGTCTTGGCCTGCTTTGGGGCGGAAGACGTGAGCTTGCTCACCATCGTACAAATACGAATCGTTAAAATGTTTGGGGTCGAGGACAGATCCAACGAGAATCAGCGCGGTACGGGTAAATCCTTTGGCGCGGACTTTTTCGACAATATCTGACAAGGTGCCTTCGACATAATCTTGGTCTGGCCACGAGGTGCGGTAACACACGGCAACGGGGCAGTCTTCGCCATAAAAAGGCAGTAGATCTTCGACAATTTTATGCACACGGGTAATGCCTAAATGAATCGCCAATGTTGCGCCATGTTGCGCAAGGTTCTTGAGGCTTTCCCGTTCTGGCATCGGTGTTTTGCCCGCATAACGCGTCAGAATAACGGTTTGCGATACGCCGCTTAACGTCAGCTCTTTGCCGAGCAATGCCGCCGATGCGCTAGTTGCGCTAACGCCGGGGATTACTTCGAACGGAATCCCAAGTTCGTTGAGGCGACGAATTTGCTCACCAATCGCGCCATAAACAGACGGGTCGCCACAGTGAACGCGAGCGACGGTTTTGTTTTCTGCCTTGGCTTTGCTGATGAGTGTGATGATTTCATCCAAGTTTAAGGTGGCGCTGTCGTGTATCTCCGCGTCGGCTTTTGCTTGTTTCACTAACTCAACAGGCACCAGCGAACCGGCGTAAATCACCACGTCTGCTTGTTGTAAACGTTTAAGTCCTTTGACGGTGATGAGTTCCGGGTCACCGGGGCCTGCGCCAATAAAGTAGACGGTCATTAATGGCTACCTTCTTTATTGAGGTCGAGCTTTTTGCTGTAGCCACGGGGGGTGTAAACCCAATCCTTAACCCGGCGGCTTTCGCTGTTGCCAATCAGTACTAAGGTCAGCATATCGACATCTTTACTGTCGAGCTCGCCCAACGTGGTGATGGTCACGTGTTCGTCTTCGCGGCTGAGATTACGGCCTAAAATCACTGGTGTGCTGGCAGGGCGTTTTTCTAACAAGAATTCTTTGGCTTTATCGAGTTGCCAGTCTCGCTTGATGGAAACTGGGTTGTAGAAAGCCACAACAAAGTCACCCAATGCGGCGGCTTTAATGCGTGTTTCGATGGTTTCCCACGGAGTTAGTAGATCAGATAGTGAGATCGCGCAGAAGTCATGGCCCAAAGGTGCGCCCACACGGCTAGCGCAGGTTTGCATCGCTGAAATGCCCGGCACAACGCTGATGTCGATATCGTCCCATTCTGGTTTTGCTTCTTTTTCTAACAGCTCAAACACTAAGGTTGCCATGGCGAAAACACCGGCGTCACCGCTGGAAAGCAGTGCGGTGTTTTTATTCTCTGCTGCTAAATCGAGGGCTAAGCGTGCGCGGTTAATCTCTTCGCCTAAAGCGCGGTCATGACGCAGTTTGTCTTTGGCTAGCTCGCCCAGTAAGTCGATATACAAGCCATAGGCGACAAGGTCGGTAGCTTGTTCGATGGCGTTCAACGCGGCAGGGGGAAGATAGGCTAGATCCCCAGGGCCGGTGCCAATGATGGTGAGACGTTTGTTATCTACGGGAGTATTCAATGTGCTTTTTCCAAATAGGCACGGGCAATCGCCACCGTGGCCTGTGTGTTTTTTTGTTTGGGTAATATGAGTTCAGATTCGTTGGTTGCCGATAATTGCGCGGCATGAAACAAGGCAGCACCTTCTGCAACACCATAACAGCCGACTTCTTTAAAAACGATGTCTGACGGGTTTTGTAGCTGATCTTCCACGGAGCGTAAATCGGTGGCGGGGTAGGTGATAAAGGGTAGGCCGAGCGATTCTGCTAAAGCCATTAGCCCCACTTCATCCGCTTTAACATCAATGCTGCAAATCGCGGCGATGTCTTCCATGTTGAGCTTCGCACTGACTAAAGCCTCTGCTAACAAACCTTTTAATACGGATACGGGGCAGTTGCGCTCACAACCCATGCCTACAATCCACGTAGGATTAAGGTATTGCCGTGCGGAGGTGATGGCTGCTTGGCCTTGCGTGATTTTAGCCACATCGTCGGCCCACTGATTTGCACCACCTTCGTGACCAGAAAGCAGCGGAATCACAAACTGCCCTTGCTCATCTAACACTAAAACAGCGGGGTCGGTGAGTTTGTCTTTAATCACCGGCGCTAGTGTGCGCATGGCAATGCCAGTAGCGCAGATTAGGATTAGCCGTCGGCCTTGGGTAAAGGCTTCGCGGACTTTGGCTTGAAAGGGTTGCGGCTGGTGCCAATGCTCGGCATCTATTGTTTCGTTTAGTTGTTCTGCGAGCTTTTTACCTTGATCGGTGAGGCTGACGATAACCGGTTTTTCTTGTGTTATTTGAGACTCAACCTGCTTCTGTTCTGGCCTGATAAGCATCAAACCAAAATAGTCGCCGGTTTCAGCCGGTAGCTCATCCAATGTGTGATAAACCACTTCATTCGTTTGGGTGGCACGGGTGACATAGCAGGCGTGATGCCAACGGCCACTTTGTTTGAGCAGCGCCATTAAGCGCGGGCGGTGTGGCCCTGCTTTTAAAATCGCGATGGAATCGTGAGTCGATAAAGCCTGCAAAATACGGCTGTCAGCGTTACGCGCGCTAACCACTGCTAAGGTTTGGTTTTGCATAATCAGCGGCGCTTGCGTTGCTGCGGCTACGGCTTGAACCGAATTGATACCGGGGACAACTTCACAAGGGAAGTCGACTTTTAATCGTTCTAATAAGTAATTAAATGAGCCGTAAAACAGTGGGTCGCCTTCGCAGAGCATGGCAACGTCGTGGCCTTGTTTTAGGTGCTGTTTTATCGCGGTGGCGGCTTGATCATAGGCAGCGTTGATTTTGCCGCGATCACGACTCATACGATACACAATCGGTAATTCGATATGACTGCTTTGAATATGTTCTGCGGCTATCTCACGACCTAGCGAATGGCCTTCAGGGTTTTGGATATAGCTGACAACCGCGGATTGTTCGATCAATCGTGCCGCTTTAAAGGTCAGTAATTCAGGGTCGCCGGGGCCGATGCCAATACCGAAAAGGGTGCCTGTTCTAGCCCCATTGGTAGACTCCTTGGCAATTCCTACTGTAGCCCCTATTGTAGTCTTTGCTATGGTTGTTTCGCTCACTGGGCACCTGAAGCTTTAACAAAAGACACAAGTAACACGGGTAGTTGAGGGCGTAGTAATAAACGGCCACCTAAAGAGTCACCTTTTGAAACGCCAATCTCTACCCATTGAATCTCAGGCTTTTCGACTTCTAGCTCGTCGGCAAACTGATAGAGTTTCATCCGTGTATGTTCAGTTACTGCAGCGCAAACTAGGCGTCCACCGGGTAATAGACGCTCCCAGCATTGGGCTAAAATATCTTCAAAAGGACCGGAGGAACCGCCGACAAAAATGGCGCTAGGGTCCGGTAATTGAGTGAATGCTGCCGGGGCTTTTGCTTTATGAATATGGAGGTTTTTAACCACACCAAACTTGTCGCGGTTGCTATGCAAGCAGGCGAGCCGTTCGGCATGATACTCAATACTGTGGACCTGACCGTTAGGGTTCCAGCGCGCCCATTCAACAGAGACACCACCGCAACCGGCACCCACATCCCAACCGACTTGTTGTGCAGCTGGTTGTAATAACGAGAGGATATTAAGGCGGACTTCTCGTTTGCTTAGCATGCCTTTGCCAAGTTCGCCGTCGGTGTCGAAAAAGGTGTCGGGGATGCCTGGAAACTCAGGCAGTAACGGGTGATTACCTGCGGTTTCCACTATCACAACATTGAGCGGGTTGAACGCCGCTTTAGAGGCCATGAGTTTTAACGCAGTGTACTCACGCACTTTTTCATTAGCGCCGCCTAAATCTTCACATACCCACAAGGTTGAATCTTGATAGCCATGGGCGACGAGCTCAATGGCGATGGCTTGCGGTGTGCTTTCTGAGTCAGTAAGCAGGGCGTATAGGCTGTTATTTTTGAGCGCTGACCGAAGGCTAATCAATGGGCGACCATGAAGACTAACAACTGAGGCATCTTGCCACGACCGACCTAAACGCGCGAAAGCACTTTGAATGCTTGAGGTGTTGGGGTGAAAGACCACTTTATCTGCTGCAAATTCACGTCCTAGCCAGCCACCAATACCATAAAGTAAGGGGTCGCCGGAGGCTAATATGACGATCTTTTGTTGTTGGTGTTTTTCAATGAGCGCTTTGAGTTTTGATAAAGGGCGAGGGTAGTCAAAGTGCGCGATATTATTCGGTAATAAGCCTTTCACACATTCAATTTGATGTGCCGAGCCAATAACGATATTGGCTTGCTGTAGTGCTTCGGTAGCATTGGGACTAAGGTCGGTATCTGCCGAAGTACCGATAACATGTAATGTATTAACTAATGGCACTAGTAGAGTTCCCCATGACGTTGGCGAGCTAATGCATTTAATGCAGATACAGTAAGCGCGCTGCCTCCCATGCGTCCGGTTAAAGTGATGGAGTTTAAGTGTCCATTGATCGAGGCTTGTATCAGCGCTTGCTTCGACTCCGCCGCACCAATAAAACCGACAGGCATAGCGATAATTAACGCAGGCTTATCAGCGCCGTTTTCGATCATTTCTAGGAGTCGAAATAGTGCCGTTGGTGCGTTACCAATGAGTACAATGCTGTCTTTTAATAACGGTAGCCAGTCATCAAGCGCGGCCATGGTTCGTGTCTCACCACGGCTTTTGGCGCGCTCGCCAATGCCTTCCGTGTTTAAGAAACAGTGTGACTCACTGTTGAGGTAGCGGCGAGTCAAACCGTTTCGGACCATTTCGACATCACACAGTATTGGCGCACTATTACTTAACGCGTTGAGACCGGCATTAACCGCATCGCCACAAAATACCAGATGTTGAGTCACTTCAGGTTGCCCGCAGGTATGCACCAGTCGCATAGCCACTTGATGCTGATTCTCGCTAAAGCGACTAAGATCGGTTAATGAACGGATGAGTTCAAAAGAGCGCTTTTCGATCTCTATTGGATCGCGAATATAGTCGTTGTCCAGTCCCACGGGCGTCACCTACGTCTCTATTTATTGTCTTGTAAGTGTAGCGTTTCTTCAGCGTGCTCGTGTCCGTGATCATGCGAATGATGGTCATGATGATGGTGATGGTGCCCGTGATGATGGTGATGATCGTCGGCATCAGTACCGGCACCACGTACATGGTGGTGGTGACCTTCCTGCGGAGCACCTTGTTTGTGCTCATATCCGATGATTTGCTCACGGTATTGGCATAGTTGGCAGTTCATATTGCCGGTGCCTTCCTCTGTTTCATTCATACGTTCTACAAAGGTTTCTAATACCAGT
>JBLXCH010000063.1:0-17206 GCA_048265065.1 Motiliproteus sp.
TGCCGTGTGCACTCAAATGATCAAAGCTAACACGGCTGTTTTCATGCAGCGTTAAGATAGACCCGTCTGCAAATTGAATGGCTATAGTGGTTTCCGATAAGGCTCTAATTTGATCGCCTAGATAAACGTTATCGCCAACGACTAATGGTGTGGTTGAACTTGAGCGAGACGTGGTGATCTCTGCGGTGCCATTAATGGATAGTACGGTAGCAGGTACCGGGTTATCTTTAATCCACTTAAGTGGCACACGGACCTGAGTTCCAGGGCGCATTTTCTTTGGGTTTTCAATGTTGTTTAGCTTACGCAGTTGCTCGAAACGCGTTACTTTATCTAAGTATTTCTCACTCAAATTCCAGAGATTATCGCCGGGTGCGACGACATAAATCCACTCTTGAGCTTGGGTTTGAACGCTGCTAAGCAACATGCTCATTGTCAGGCCGATAAGGACTAAAGCGCGTTTGCTCTGGTGACTGATTGGTAATGATTTCAAGGTGAACCTCTCTCCATATCGACTTAATTACCAGCGCTCTTACAGACTAGAATTAACTCAACTTCCGGGTACAACTTATTTCATTATAGACGTTACTGTTAAATAGACGTTATTGCTAAGCTTTTAATAAATAACTGCTTCGGTGCAGCGTTAATGATCTTTTAAGAAAAGCCCTGGTTTGCTCCCAGCGCTTTTCTTGTTTTTCTTGTAACCTATCTTTGATGTTTTCTACAGGTTCTCTTCCGCATACTCTGCTAGACGGCTGCGGACTACACTTTGCAGTTGCACAATCGACGAACCTTCATAATCTTTAAAGCGTTCGACGATGTAAGTTAATCCCGAGGTTAATGGTGTGAGGTAGTTAGAGTCGATTTGCGCAAGGTTGCCTAAGCAAATCATTTTTGTGCCTTTACCGCATCGAGTTAAAATAGTTTTGAGCTGTGAAGGCGTTAGATTTTGAGTTTCATCGATTAATACCAAGGCCTCTTGAATGCTTCTGCCGCGAATGAAATTTAATGATTTGAACTGAATGTTAGCTTTTTCGATGGTGTATTTAATACTGCTTTGGGGTTGTTCATCGTGTTCATGCATTGCTTCAAGATTATCTTGAATGGCAGCCAACCACGGAGTCATTTTTTCTTCTTCAGTACCGGGTAAAAAGCCGATGTCTTCGGCTACGGGCGGCGTTGAGCGAGTCACGATGATTTTGTTGAAACGGCGTTCTTCAATAACCATTTCAAGGCAGCTTGCTAAAGCGATGAGGGTTTTACCAGAGCCTGCTGCACCGTTCAGAATGCAAAGGTCGATGTTAGGATCGTTGATTGCATCCATGGCAAAAGCTTGCGCCATATCGAGCGGTTTAATTCCCCAACATTCACGTTCCATCAAAGCGTTACGGCTGATATCCATCAGCACGATGTCGTTGTCTTCTACCGCGACAACGCGACCTGCAAAGTCTTCATCATCACAAATGTATTCGTTTAGATAGGCATTAGGTAAGATTGACTTAGCCACGCGATGAAGCGTGTTGCCGCCTTCACGCTCTGTTTTTACCTCATCGACATTTTCCCAAAAATTGCCTTCGAGTTGTCGGTAGCCCGGTGACAAAAGGTCAATATCAGAAATGAGTTGGTCAGTGCGGTAATCCTCGACCTTTTTCATCCCCACGCCTAAGGCTTTTAGACGCATGTTGATATCTTTAGTGACCAGAATAACTTGGCGGTCAGGGTTGATGCTTTGTAAATGCAGGCCGGTATTGATGATCCGATTGTCGTTGTTTGACTGATCTTGCAAGAAACCTTTATGCATGGCCAGTTCATGATCTGGGAAGATGGATAGTTTGCCGAGGGAAAGCCCTTCGTTTCCTAGGCCAAGCCCAATAGATACGCCTGAGTTGATTTCTTCTGGTGAGGTTGCTGCTGAGAGTATTTGATCGATTCGACGGATAGCGTAGCGCGCTTCTTGCGATACGTTTTGCTTGCGGTCTTTAATGCGGTCTAGTTCTTCAAGAACGGTTATCGGTATCACGATGTCTTGTTCTTTAAATTCGGTGAGGCAGTTAGGGTCGTGCAGTAAAACGTTAGTATCAAGAATATACAGCTTCGAAGCTCGCATTTAGTGCTCCTGTACAGGATCGGAGGGGGTGGGGGCTCTTCGTCTTTATTATGATCTATTTATAGTACGTTCAAGGGGGCAATGTAAATCGTCTTTATTGAACTCGAGCAAATAAATAGCGTATTCCTATAAACCAGAATAGGATCGCGTTTTGCTGACTCGTTTTTTACCTGTAAGACATTGAAAGTCGTTCAACGTGTATCGCGCTTGTGTACAGTGGTGTCATATTGGTGACTATAATGCAGGTTATAACAGTATTGATTTAACAGTATTTTTTATATTGTAAGTGTTGGTTTAGGAGTGTTTATGTCAGACATGCAGCGTGTTAACGCCAGTGTAAGACCCGAGAAAAATCTTAGTATCTTATCTCAATATGAATTAGCACGACTCCAAGACAAAAGTGGGAGTGGCTTGTATCAAGTTTTTCGTAAGTGTGCGCTGGCGGTATTGAATTGCGGGAGTAATTTGGATGACACCCGCGAAGTGTTAGAAGTTTTTAAAGATTTTGATATTCACATTAGTCAGAAACATCGCGGCATTCAGCTCGAACTTATTAATGCACCGGCATCGGCATTTGTTGATGGCGAAATTATCAAGGGTATTGGTGAAAACCTTTTCGCTGTTCTCCGTGATTTACTTTATGTGGGGGACGAGATTGATCTGCAAGAGCAAGGTTATGCACCAACAAAAGCGATAACGAATGAAATTTTCCACATTTTGCGGCATGCCAATGCATTAACCGCAGGTGTCGAGCCTAACATGGTTGTGTGCTGGGGCGGCCACTCAATTAGCCGTGAAGAGTACGACTACACGAAGGCGGTGGGGTATGAGCTAGGGCTAAGAGGTATAGATGTATGTACTGGTTGTGGGCCTGGCGCCATGAAAGGGCCAATGAAAGGTGCGACCATTGCTCACGCCAAACAGCGTAATAACATTGGCCGTTATGTGGGGATCTCTGAACCAGGAATTATTGCTGCAGAGTCACCAAACCCTATCGTTAATGAATTGATTATCATGCCTGATATCGAAAAACGCTTGGAAGCTTTTGTGCGTCTTGGTCACGGTATTATTGTCTTCCCCGGTGGTGCAGGAACCGCGGAGGAAATTCTTTACCTATTAGGATTAATGCTTGATGAGAAAAACCGGAAAAACCGCTTGCCGGTGATTTTTGCGGGTAAAGAAGATTGTGCAGACTATTGGCAAACGATTGATCGTTTTATTGGCGATACGTTGGGCGAAGAAGCGCAAGCGTGTTATCAGGTTATCTTGGGTGATCCTGCTGATGTGGCGCGGCAAATGTCAGAAGGGTTAGCCCAAGTGACAGAGACACGCCGAGTACATGACGAGTCATTTCACTTTAACTGGGGCTTAAATATTGACTATGACTTGTTTCAAAAACCTTTTATCCCCACGCATGAAAACATGGCGACTTTAGCGCTGCATCGCGACCAGCCAGCCTATATCTTAGCGGCCAACTTACGCAGAGCACTATCGGGTATTGTGGCAGGTAATGTGAAAGAAACAGGGATTAAAGCCATTGAAGATTATGGCCCGTTTGAGTTGCACGGCGAATCTGGCTTAATGAAGTCGTTGGATGAAATGCTGCAGTCATTTACTGACCAGCGCCGTATGAAACTTAACCATGAGCAGTATCGTCCGTGTTATCGGATTAATCATTAATACTCTGGTTTTTTCGGCATAACAGATTGGCATCACCGCCCCAAGCGGTGGTGTTAACTGTTTTAGTTTGTTCGTTAGTAAATGCCTGCAAGTAGTGAGGCCCACCTGCTTTGGGACCCGTTCCTGAAAGTCCCATACCGCCAAAGGGTTGGCAGCCAACGGTTGCACCAATTTGGTTTCTGTTAATGTAGATATTGCCTGCTTTGATACGGCGGCAGACATGCTGAATGAACGACTCGTTACGACTGTGTACCCCGAATGTGAGCCCAAAACCATTGGCGTTGATGTCTTCAATAACGGTATCGATATGTTTTGGGTCGAAAGCTGCGATGTGCAAAACTGGGCCGAAGTGTTCCTGCGCTAATTGTGTTATCGAATTTAGCGCGATTAGCGTTGGGGCAACATAGTGACCATCGGGTAAGTTTTCAGGCGTTGGTGTTTGGTAGAGTACCGCGTTATTTTGTTGTTGTTGGGCAATATAAGCGAGTAGTTCACTGCGGGCTGATGATGAGATAACAGGGCCCAGATCAGTGGCGAACTCAGCCGACATCCCAAGAGTAAGCTCCGCCATAGCCCCTTGGATTAATGCTACGGCTTCAGGGTAAATCTCTTGTTGAATATAAAGTATTCGTAAGGCCGAGCAGCGTTGCCCTGCACTAGAAAATGCGGAGCTGATGACATCTTTCACGAGTTGTTCAAGTAATGACGTACTGTCAGCAATGAGAGCGTTTTGCCCGCCTGTTTCGGCAATTAAGCGGGGTAGGATTTCGTCATTTCTCTTGGCAAAGGACCGACTGATCATTTTGGCTGTGGCAGTTGACCCCGTAAAAGCAATGGTGGTTATTGCCGGGTGAGAAACCAGGTCATTGCTGGTTGCGCTACCAGGTAGTGGCAGTAAAGCGATAACATTCGTAGGAAGTTCAGCTTCAAGGAGCAGTTGTGTACAGCGATAAGCAAGGATTGAGGCCGAACTACTCGGTTTGGCGATTACTGCATTGCCTGTTACTAATGCCGCTGTTACTTGTCCGGTGAAAATTGCGATAGGAAAGTTCCATGGGCTAATACACAGGACAATGCCTCGCGCAATGTAATTTAGTGTGTTGTGCTCCCCGGTGATGTTCGGTAATTCGGTCGCAGCCGCCTGTAATTCTCTGGCTTGCAGGGCGTAGTAACGACAGAAATCCACGGCTTCTCTTACTTCCGCTAATGCATCTCCCCATGTTTTACCCGTTTCACGCACGCAGAGCATAGCCAGCTCGGGTGTGTTGGTTTCTAGTAAATCACCGTACCGCTCAATAATCGACGCGCGAATCTCAACATCATTCTCTGCCCACTTGGGCTGGCCACTGCGCAGGCTAGCTATGGCTGCGTGAATGTCATCTGTGGTTGCCGGATAAATTTCACCCACAGCTTGCTCAGTATCATTAGGGTTAAGCGTCAGTAGTGGTAAAGCGTATTCATGCAGCACGGGTTCACCTTGAATGATTGGGGTGACTTCATAGTATTGATTGCTATAGGTATTGCTTGACTGGAAAAGCTGTAGCCTGACTGCAGAACGAGCGTTATTGAAGCCTCGGCTATTCTTGCGGGGTAAAAATACTTCAGAGGGCAGCGGCAAGACTGCTGATTTGCTTTGATTCCAGAGTAACCGAGGGTCGGTGGCTAGAGCGCTGCTGCTGATCGTAATATCCGCTAATTGATTGACAAAAGAACTGTTCGCACTGTTTTCTAGTAACCGTCTAATTAAATATGGCAGTAGTTCTTTATGCTGGCCGACCGGAGCGTAGATCCTTGTATAGGCGTTGCTTTCCTCCCTAAGCGATTGATGCAGGCTTTCTCCCATCCCTTGCAAGCGCTGTGCTTCGAAGCGTTTACCCGCGTGCATGTGCATGAGTTGACTGAGAGTCAGTGCATTGTGGGTTGCAAAAGCAGGAATGAGCCAACGATTGAAATCACTTAATAAAAATTGTGCGCAGCATAGGTAAGAAATATCAGTGGCGGCTTTATGGGTGAATACTGTGTAGGTGTCTTCGCCACGCTGCTGAGAGAGTTTAATTTCAGTATCCCAATATGCACCCTTCACGAGACGAATAGGAATGGCGGTTTTGTGAATCTCAGCTAAACCCTCTAACCAATGGAGGATGGGTAGTGATTTCTTGCTATAGGCTTGGACGGCTATGCCTAGCTTTCCCCAGCTTTTCGCTGTGTCGCTAAGTACCCGCTCGAAAATAAGCAAGGTGGCTTCGGTGCGATCAGATTCTTCTGCATCAATGGTGATGGCAACATCCAGTTCGATAGCGTGCTCAATTAATCGGGTGAGTCGTGCACTAATAGCGGCCAACATGACTTCCCCTTTTTGCGCTTCAAAACGAGGGAAGAGTGCGCTGAGTTTGATAGACACGCTGGGCTTAATTGCGCCCTCAGGGTAGCTTTCATTTTTACCCACGGCATTGATTGCTTGATGGTAGGCTGCGATAAATTTTTCCGCATCTTTTTCTTGCAGAGCGGACTCGCCTAGCATATCAAATGAGCAAGAATTACCTTCAGTAATGGCACTTTGAGTGCGGTCTAGTGCGTTATAAATTGTGTCACCAACGATATATTGATTAGCAATTATGCGTATCGCTTGCTGTAGAGCTCGGCGTAAAATCGGCTCACCGAGCTTTCTGGCTAGCTGTTGCAAGCCTTGAGTCTCTGAAGCTGCTTCCCCAAACCATTGTTTTGCATGAGCCAATGCCCAGCCGGAGAAATCGGCAAAAAATGAAGCTGGAAACGGGTGGCTGTGCTTCCAATTAGCGCTGACTAACCGGTCTTTGATTAACGCATCAGCAGTTGGACTATCTGGAATCCGTAGCAATGATTCTGCGAGAGTCATTAGTGCAAGCCCTTCAGGGGTGTTGAGCCGGAATTCTTGTAGTAAGGGTTCTATCTGCGTTGAGGTGGATTGATGACGTGCTGTATTAATCCAGCGCACGGCGCGTTGCGCTATCTTATGCTGTTCTGCAAAATTGACAGTAAGGGACTTGCTCAGTTGGTCAACGTAAGCCGTTTCATCAGGCAGGTGTGGGTTAATCACTCGTTGCCAGCGATTGTGTTGATCTTGCTGTTGGAGCTTCCCCAATAAAAATTGCTGAATTGGAAACATGAGTGAATGACCTCAGCAGAGTAATGAATGGCCTGATGGTCACGATTCTCTGGTTTTTATTATTAATCCTTAGCGAAGAACTTACATTACGCAATTTATTGGGAGTAAAAAAGCAGAATTTACCAAGGTCCAATGCTATTCTGCGGCTTCCAGAAATTGGCGAGGCTACCCCATGAAGTGTCATGAAGTTGATTATCAAATACTTGGAAACGATATGCAGGTCGTTGAGGTGACATTAGACCCGGGTGAAACTGTCATCGCCGAAGCAGGGATGATGAACTATCTCGAAGATGGTATTCGTTTTGAAACTCGTATGGGGGATGGCTCAGAAGCCTCCGAAGGTGTTTTTGGCAAGTTGTGGTCGGTTGGTAAGCGAATGGTGACCGGCGAATCTATGTTTATGACGCATTTTGAAAATGATGCCTCTATACCCCGTAAAGTCGCTTTTTCTGCGCCTTTTCCTGGCACAATTATTCCCGTCGATATGGCGGCAATCGGTGGCAAAATTATTTGTCAGAAAGATTCGTTTTTAGCTGCAGCTAAGGGGACAGAGTTAGGTATCGCATTTTCTCGACGTATTGGTGCGGGTTTTTTTGGTGGAGAAGGTTTTATCCTGCAGAGTATTAAAGGCGATGGCATGGCTTTTGTGCAAGCGGGCGGCACTATCATTGAAAAGAAGCTGGATAATGAAACCTTGAAACTTGATACCGGCTGTTTAGTGGCGTTTACCGAGGGGTTGGATTACGACATTGAACTGGTTAAAGGTTTGAAATCGATGCTTTTTGGTGGAGAAGGTCTGGTCTTGGCGACACTAAAAGGGACTGGGACGGTGTGGATTCAGAGTCTGCCGTTTAGCCGGTTGGCTGATCGTATACTTGCTAATGCACCGGCATTAGGTGGCAAAGATCAAGGTGAGTAAGGCGCGGCGCTAGAAAAGTGGTTAAAAATCGTTTTGTTCTGACATTAACAACGACGCGGGGCAGTCGTCAGTATTCATTAAGTAAACTGGCAGGCTATGTTCTTGTCGGCGCCATTGCGCTGGTTGTGCTGGGTTTTTTACTCGGCAATTATTTGTTGGTAAAAGCCAGTGATCAACTGTCATTACTGGAAATTGACCATCGACAATTAGAAAGCAAATATGAGCGCGCGGTAGGTGATACGGAGTTATATCGCACAGAGCTCGATGGTTTATCCGATGCCCTGGGGAAAATCGAAAATGAACGTAACCGCTTACAAAATGAGTTTTCGTCCTTAGCGGTTCAATATCGTGATGTATTCAATAGTAACGAGACGTACAAAGACCAAGTGGATTCTTTATCGTCCACAGTAGAAACAGTGGAGATAGAAAAAGCAGAACTGGAAGAACAATCCACCAAAGTACTTTCGGAGCGAGCCCTATGGGAAGAGTCATTACGTATGCTTGAGGCAAAAATGGGTCTGGATGCCTCAGAGAATATGACTTTAGAGCGCTCTAAAGAACTCCAGCAAATAGCCAATGAGCGGCTGTTTATGCTGAGGGGAATTCCTAACGGAGCGCCACTAAAAACAGGTCGGCTTTCTGATGCCTTTGGTTACCGTATCCACCCAATTACACAGCAGAAAAAAATGCATAACGGGATGGATTGGAGCGTTGATCGCGGTACCCCTGTATTTGCCACCGCCGACGGTGCGGTTGAGTTTTCTGGTTACCACAAAAACAGTGGCTATGGTAAGTTAATCATCGTTAGTCATAACTTTGGATTTAAAACCTATTATGGCCACCTGAATAAACTGCTGGTGAAAAATGGTAGTGTGGTTCGTAAAGGCCAGGTTATTGGTTTAAGTGGGAATACCGGAAAGTCTACCGGACCTCATTTGCACTATGAAGTTAGATACTTATTTAAACCGTTGAATCCACGTCCTTTTGTGCAATGGGATATGGAAAATTATGAACAGATTTTTGCAGAAGTTAAGGATATAGCATGGGACTCATTACGCGCGATGCATCCACTAAATCAACTCGTGGCGCCGTTACTATAATTGCTGAAGGTAACGAATTTTCTGGCGAAATGAGTATTGTCGGTAAAATGCACATTGATGGTAGTTTTGATGGGAAAATTGCTTCGTTAGATGCTATTTCTATCGGTTTACGTGGTGAAGTGGTTGGTGTTATCAAAGCTCAGCGTATTAATGTCTGTGGTTTATTAGAAGGTGAAATTCATTGCGATGAACTTACCATTGAAGACGGCGGTCGTGTGCGCGGCGTGGTTTACAGTGAAGAGTTAATTATCGAGAAGAAAGGCTGTTTTGTGGGTGAGCGCAAGCTGAAAAAGGTGATAAAACCTGAAACCATAGAAGCGGCGGCTGAAACAGAAATAGCTGCGCCATCGGATAGAGCGCCAGTGCTAGATATGGCACTACAAGACCTACCCGATCGCGTTACCTTAATCGATAAATCCGCCACTAAATAAGGCGGATTTATCGTTATTAGTCTTCCAGTAGTTCTGCTTTAACTTGTTCACACCACTGGTTAATTCTATCTTCTGACATTTCTCGCTGAGTATCTTCATCAAGGGCTAGGCCCACAAAGAATTTTTTGTCTTCAGTTAACGCCTTGGACTCATCGAACTCATAGCCTTCAACGGGCCAGTAACCAATGGCTTTACCACCTTTGGCAATGACTTTGTCGTGAAGTAACCCCATTGCATCTAAGAACCACTCGGCATAGCCTAATTGATCACCAAGGCCGATAAACGCAACGGTTTTGCCGGTGAAGTCGAATTGATCTACTTCGTCCCAAACTTCATCCCAGTCTTCTTGTATTTCACCGTAGTCCCAGGTGGGAATAGCGAATATTATTTTGTCGAAAGCTTCGATGATTTCCATGCTAATGTCTTTTACATCAAAAAGTTCGATATCATAGCTACCTAATGTCGTCTTTACCTGTTCGGCGACATCAGCTGTGTTACCGGTTGTTGAACCATAGATTATGGCTAACATTGGTTGTTCTCCAATTATTAGTTGTATAAATGTTAGTGGTATAAATTTTTATATAAAAATGTCAGTAATGAAAATTACTCACTGTAAAATCATATAATAATAATCATTATCATCTTAGCTGGAAAGTATTTCCTGACTAAATTGCTCAGTTATTTGTTAATGATAAGTCTTATGTATGTTCGGATATAGGAAAAACAAGTTCTATGTGTGAATTATTGGGCATGAGTGCCAATGTGCCGACGGATATGTGCTTTAGTTTTAGTGGGTTGTTACAACGGGGTGGAAATACCGGCCCCCATAGCGATGGCTGGGGTGTGTCGTTCTACATCGGCAAAGGGATGAGTAGTTTTCGGGACCCTTACCCCAGTGCAGAATCAAAAATTGCCAATTTTGTCAGTACTACGCCAATTAAAAGCCACATAGTTATCAGCCATATTCGACAAGCTAATGTTGGTGATGTTTGTTTAGAAAACACGCATCCATTTACAAGGGAGTTGTGGGGACAGTACTGGACTTACGCACACAATGGTCAGCTAGATGAGAGCGTATTTGATTTGCCTTTGGCGGAATATCAACCGGTGGGTACCACCGACAGTGAATATGCATTTTGTTGGATTATTCAGGAGTTAAGAGCTGCGTTTACAGAGCAGCCAGATGATGAGGTGCTGACAGCATTTTTGCAGGAGCGGTGTGATCACTTAGCTGCAAAAGGCGTCTTTAATATGCTGCTGACTAATTCAGAAATGCTCTATGCTTATTGCAGCACGAAATTACATTGGCTAACGAGGCGAGCGCCGTTCGGACAGGCGACTTTGTCGGATGCCGAGTTGAGTGTCGATTTTAGCCAATTAACCACCCCTGCTGATGTTGTTACGACGATCGCGACAGAGCCATTGACCACTGATGAGCAATGGACATCGTTCAAAAAGGGCGAGCTGCTCCGGTTCAAAAAAGGCGAACTCTGCCCTTGAAGCTAATCGATTGATGTTTCTGGCTTTGCATATTCTGCGGATTGAACTTAACTAGAAATAGTTCTTTGGATTATTGTTTTGAGTGGAGCAGCAGCGGTGGACTTGTCAGTAGAAGCAGATAATAGCTTAGATTTTTCTGGCTACCAGTCGGTGTTGGATGTCTTTGATCAAGCGTGTCAGCGTTTTACTGATTTACCGGCGTACTCTAACTTTGGTTGTACCTATTCTTTTGCCCAAATTGCTGGAGACGTTGAGCGTTTCGCAAGCTACTTTCAACATCACACCTCGCTCAAACCTGGCGATCGAGTCGCTATTCAGCTGCCTAATTTGATTCAGTACCCAGTGGTTTTTTTTGCGGCGATGAAGGCAGGCCTCATTATTGTTAACACCAACCCTCTGTATACCGCGGAAGAAATGCGACATCAATTTAATGATGCTGGTGTTACGGGCATTGTCATTCTTGCCAATATGGCCGATAAATTAGAGCGTATACTGCCTGAAACCGCTATTAAAACGGTGGTGGTTACCGAGCTTGCAGATTGTCATCCGTTCCCTAAACGGTGCATTGTTAACGGTGTGGTTCGTTACGTAAAAAAGATGGTTCCGCAGTACAGCTTGCCCGCCGCTATTTCATTCCGAACAGCCTTGAAAAAAGGTAAACAGCAAGCCTTTAGTCCGCTGTCGTCTCGGGATATTAATGATTTAGCTATTTTGCAATACACGGGGGGCACTACAGGTGTCGCTAAGGGGGCCATGCTCACACATAAAAACTTATTGGCGAATATGCTGCAAGTGAATGAGTTGCTTAAGGTCCACACCAAGGCTGGCCAAGAGCTTGCGATTGCTCCATTGCCGTTCTACCACATTTACTCATTGACGGTGAACTGTCTGTTAATGATGCATATTGGTTGTCATGTGGTGTTGATCACGAACCCTCGCGATATCCCTGCCTTTGTTAAAGAACTGAAAAATTGGCGGTTTTCTATTTTCTCTGGCTTAAACACTTTGTTTGCTGCGTTATGCCGGAATAGTGCATTTAATGCTGTAAATTTCGACGCCTTAAAGCTCACAATTTCAGGGGGAATGGCTTTAACGGAACCTGTTGCTGAGCAGTGGCGAAAAGTGACCGGCTGTGAAGTGTTAGAAGGCTATGGTTTAACTGAAACATCCCCTGTTGTTGCGGTTAATGCGCCAGGAGATAACCGTTTAGGCACTATCGGTCAGCCAGTAAGAGCAACGGAAGTAAAAGTCATTGATGATGACGGGGAAGCCTTACCTCAAGGTGAGAGTGGCGAGTTATGCATTCGTGGTCCGCAAGTAATGAAGGGGTATTGGCAAAGGGACGAAGAGACAATACAGGTGCTGAGCACGGAGGGTTGGCTAAAAACAGGCGATGTGGCGACAATTGATAATGATGGTTTTATCCGTATTGTCGATCGCAAAAAAGACCTGATTATCGTCTCAGGCTTTAATGTTTACCCTAATGAGCTTGAGCAAGTGGCGAGTCATCATCCTGATATCACAGAATCTGCCGCCGTTGGAATTCCCGATCCATTATGTGGTGAAAAAATCAAACTTTGCGTGGTGTCATCCGACCCTGCATTAACGTCTCAAGCGGTGCGAGAACACTTTCGAGAACACCTCACTAGTTATAAGGTGCCGAAAACTGTGGAGTTTCATGATGAACTACCCAAAACCGCTGTAGGCAAAGTCCTGCGACGAGCGCTTCGCGACACTGATCAATAAGCTTTAAGCACGATTATTTATTGAGAATAAAACTCCGTAAGGCTGAAGCTACTCGCCGCATCCGGTAGAATACGCTTTTTGTTTTCTTGGGCTGTTTTTTAAGTGAGTTCTTCCTCTACATTACAATCGAAAATTGCTCTTTGTCGAACGCTTGATCAGCGTCGCTTTCGACGAAAACTGAGTAAATGTAAAGACGATGAAAAGCGTTTAGCTTCACTAGGTGAAGAAATTGCCGAGTCGATGGCGTGGGTTGCCGCCCGTGAGCAGCTTAATTTTTCTGTTGAGTATCCTGACCTTCCCGTTTCTGCCAGAAAAGATGAAATTGCTGAGATACTAGAAAAACATCAGGTTGTGGTTATCGCTGGTGAAACGGGTTCTGGTAAAACCACGCAGTTACCGAAAATTTGTTGGGAGCTGGGTCGCGGTAAGTTTGGCTTAATCGGCCATACGCAGCCTCGTCGTTTAGCGGCTCGCGCTGTGGCGTCCCGTATAGCCGAAGAGTTGAAAACCACGGTTGGTGATTTGGTGGGTTATCAGGTCCGCTTTGGTGATCAAACCTCTACTTCTAGTCGTATCAAATTAATGACAGACGGTATCTTGTTAGCGGAGATCCAGCAGGACCCTTTTCTCAATCGCTACGACACGCTGATCATCGATGAAGCTCACGAGCGTAGCTTAAATATTGATTTTCTTTTAGGTTATCTGAAGCGGCTTCTCCCTAAGCGCCGTGATCTTAAACTGATCATCACCTCTGCGACAATCGACCTGGCCCGTTTCTCTGAGCATTTTAATAACGCGCCTATTATCGAGGTGTCGGGCCGTACTTATCCAGTTGAGTTGCTGTACCGCCCATTACTGTCTGACAGTGACTCAGATGCGGGCGATTTGAGTATTCAAGAAGCGATTGCTGCAGCAGTTGATGAGATTGAAGGAATTGAGCGTCAGCAAGGTCGCATGAGCGGAGGGGATGTTTTGGTGTTCCTCAGTGGAGAGCGAGATATTCGCGAAACGGCTGATTATCTGAGAAAGCAAGAATACCGAGATACAGAAATTCTTCCTTTATATGCACGCTTGAGCAATGCCGAGCAAAATCGGATCTTTCATCCGACGGGTCGTGGTCGGCGCATTGTTTTATCAACGAATGTAGCGGAAACCTCATTGACGGTACCGGGAATTCGCTATGTTATCGATCCTGGGAATGCGCGCATTAGTCGCTATAGTTATCGTTCTAAAGTGCAACGGTTGCCCATCGAGCCAATTTCACAAGCCAGTGCCAATCAACGTAAAGGGCGCTGCGGTCGTGTTGCCGCCGGTGTGTGTATTCGCCTTTATAGTGAAGATGATTTTAATCTTCGTTCCGAGTTTACCGACGCTGAAATACTGCGGACCAATTTAGCTGCTGTTATTCTCAGAATGCAGGGGCTGAAGCTTGGCTCAGTGGACGCTTTCCCATTCATAGATCCGCCTGATCCTCGTGTAGTACGAGATGGCGTGAGGTTGCTGCAAGAGCTAAAAGCACTTGATGATCACGGTGAAATTACCCCTCTAGGTCGGCAATTGAGCGCTTTGCCGGTAGATCCTAAGTTGGGTCGAATGCTGGTGGAAGCGGCCAAAACACGTTGTTTATCTGAAGTGCTTATTATTGTCAGTGCCCTAGGTGTACAAGACCCACGAGAACGTCCACATGACAAAAAACAAAAAGCCGATGAGGTTCATCGTGCCCATCAAGATAAAGACTCAGATTTTATAACGTATGTGAATCTTTGGAATACCTACGAAGCACAGCGCCAAGACTTGAGTAATAGTCAGCTTCGACAATATTGTAAAAAACAGTTTTTAGCCTTTATGCGTATGCGTGAGTGGCGTGATCTGCATCGCCAGTTGCATTTGTCCTGTCGAGACTTAGGGTTTAAAGAAAATACCTCGCCTGCGGGTTATGGCTCAATTCATAAAGCGCTGTTGTCAGGGCTTCTTGGCAATGTGGGCTTCAGAATGGAAGAGGGTGAATATCTTGGGGCTCGCAACCGTAAGTTTCGTATTTTTCCAGGATCTGGTTTGTTTAAAGCGCGTCCGAAGTGGATGGTTGCTGCTGAGGTGGTTGAAACTAGTCAGTTGTTTGCTAGAACGGTGGCAAAAATCGAACCTGAATGGATAGAATCCCTGGCTCAGCATTTGGTTAAACGCTCATATGTTGAACCTCACTGGGAGCAAAAGCCTGCGGAAGTTATCGCGTATGAACAGCAAACCTTGTATGGCTTACAAATTGTTAATCGCCGTAAAGTCCATTATGGGCGAATCGACCCAGTAGAGTCGCAAAGTATTTTTGTTCGTTCTGCGCTGGTCGAGGGCCAATTTCAAACTAAGGGCGCTTTTTTTGAGCATAACCAAAAACTGCTCACGGAAGTTGAAGCTTTAGAAGATAAGTCGCGTCGCCGCGATATTTTGGTGGATGAAGATCAACTGCATAGTTTTTATCAACAGCGCTTAATTGATCATGGCGGCGACAAAGTCGTTAATGGTGTCTCTTTTGAGCGCTGGAGAAAATCCGTAGAAGAGCAGCAGCCAGATATTCTAAAACTGTCTCAAGACCAGCTAATGAACCATGCTGCTGAAGATATTTCAGAAGAGCGATTCCCGGCGTTTTTTGTCCAAGGTAACCTCAAACTCCCTTTGTCTTATCAGTTTGAGCCGGGTGCGGAAAATGACGGCGTCACGTTGAAAGTCCCGGTGGGCGCGATGAGCCAGCTTTCCGAGCAGCAGCTGGAATGGTTGGTTCCGGGTATGCTTCGAGAAAAGTGCATTGCGATGTTAAAAGCATTGCCAAAACAGATTAGAAAGAATTTTGTACCAATTCCTGATTATGTCGATGCTTTCATGCAAAACGAAGTGCCTCGTGGCAGCTCTTTGACAGAGGCGTTGAGTGAAAGTCTGCGGAAAATGACGGGAGTCAGAATTGATAGGGATGTTTGGGAATCGATCAACCTTGAAGACCATTATCAAATGAATGTGCATGTGGTGGATGAACGAGGTGCGACTATTGCTCAGGACAGAAACTTGGCTGGGTTAATGGCTCATGCTGCTGAGTATCCTCAAGAGACAAATGCTAAATGTGTTGAAGCAGAAGATATTGGTAATGATTGGTCCATAGATAAGGTCCCTCAAGTAGCTCACCGTGAGCAAGCGGGAATACGCGTTGAGGTGTTTCCTGCGCTTACCTGCGTCAACAACGTAATTAGCGTTATTGAGCATAACGATCCTCATTATGCAAAGCACCAGCATCGGCAAGCAGTTACCGCGCTTATTCTTAGAAAATATTCGAAGCAGCTCACTTATTTTCGTCATTCCTTTAAAGGGCGTTGGAATCAAGTGGCGCTTAAGTTTTCCACCGTGGCTCCAGCGGCGGAGTTATGGATAGACTTTACCTTTGCTGTGGTTGATTCATTAGTAGAAAACTCTGAAGAATGTAGAGATACCGATTCATTTAAGACCTTGTCTGAGTTTGTGCTAGTAGCGCTTGAGGCACGTATAAATGAAATGCTTACGCTGATTGAGGAAATTGCAACGCTGTATCTTGCAGTAAGGAAGAAGTTGTCCGGTAGTGTGCAGCTTGCTTGGGCTACCGTGCTAACTGATATGAAAGGGCAAACAGAAAGGCTTTGCGCGCGTAGTTTTATGAGACAAACACCATATAACGCATTAACGAGGTACCCTGTTTTTCTAAGAGCGTTAATGGAGCGGCATGAGAAATTTCAGCAAGATCTCAACAAACAACGGCTGCTTAGTGAACAGCTCATGCAAGCTTATGCCAGATTCGATACGAAAATTGATTCTGTAACTGCAGGTTCTAGTCTTTATAGGGATTTGAATACTTATCGTTGGATGCTGGAGGAGTACAGAATTTCACTCTTTGCTCAGCAGTTGAAGACGATTGTTTCTGTTTCTGAGAAAAAGTTAGATCGGTTTTGGCGTGACCGTTGTCAATAGAGTGTAAAAGCTTGTAAAAGGTTGTAAGCAGGTCATTGACCCTATAATTAAAAAGTGATTGAATGCCTGCAGCTTTAATTCCGCCGTAGATATTTAGGGTGGTTGGCCGGATAAGAATTATAGATGGTTGCTGCAGTTAAAGTTTTTGTGTTTTTCAGCGACAACCATGAATGTAAGCAGTAAATTCTGGTGCAGTTATAACGAGTTAGAATGGCTTTTTTGTTACAAAGTATGTTTTTCAAAGCGCTTAGTGACAAAAAAGATGATTTAAAGAGGATAAATCGCTAAAAAAGCTGATTTTTTCCGAATTAAGGTCTACATTTTTGCTGATAACTGGGTTAGAGTTTAAAGCGTTTAATGTTTTGGTCTTTTCTTTGATAAGCCAATCACTAAATAATATTGGACTATGAAGAAAAGATTTTTGAACCGTTTAACTACTAGTATGTTAAAACTTGAAGGGGAAACTTTAATGAAAAAGTCTCTAATTGCTCTAGCTGTTGCTGGCGCTATGACTGCACCAATGGTTGCACAAGCTGACGCGACAATTTTTGGTGAATACGTAGGTTACATCTCAGATTCTGACGATGGTGACTTGAG
>JBLXCH010000064.1:0-17022 GCA_048265065.1 Motiliproteus sp.
GTCGTCTGGAAACCACCTACCTTGGGGCGCCGTCCGCAACGCCGCAGGAGGCGCAGGTGCGAGTGCAGGAAGCCGAGCTGATCAGCCAGTTTGTTGCACGGGCGTCACAGGTCGAGCCCAGTGGCCGGCTGGTGGTAGCCCACAATGACAGCATCACCGATATTCGCCTGCAGGACGGTGACGTGATAACCCTGCCTGAATTCAGCGATTCCCTGCTGATCAGCGGTGAGGTGCTGGTGCCGCAGTCGGTGGTCTTTACGCAGGGTCTCTCGGTTAATGACTACATCGAGGCCTCAGGCGGCTATACCCAGCACGCGGATGACGAGCGCATTCTGGTCGTGCGCCAGAATGGCGAAGTCCGCGATGCCAGCGATGTTGATCTGCGTGCGGGTGACGAGATCCTGGTACTGCCGGCTGTACCCACAAAAAACCTGCAGTTGGCCACCAGTATTTCCCAGATCATCTATCAGATCGCCATTGCCGCCAAAGTCGCACTGGATTGATGTTGCTAATTGATATTAAAGCGCGGGCCACAAAGCCCGCGTTATTTTTAGGTGGAGTTTTATTGTTTTGAAAACCCGTACACCCTGGCAGGTTACCAGGTCGGTCTGGTACGCGCTCTTTATGCGCGAGGCAATCGCCCGCACCATGGCCGATCGCATGGCCTGGTTCTGGATGCTGGTCGAGCCGATCGCAATGATTGCCATTATGGTATTTATACGTACAGTAGCGTTGGGGCGTGGGCGCCATATCGCCGGTGCTGATTTCATTCCCTGGCTGATAGTCGGCCTCTTCGGTTTTCATCTATTCCGGCAAAACATGATGCGCTCGATCGGCGCGGTCGAGGCGAACCAGGCGCTGTTTGGGTATCGGCAAGTCAAGCCCATTGATCCGGTTTTCGTACGCTGTTATCTCGAAGGTATGCTCAAGACCTTTATATTCCTGCTGTTTATACTGGCCGGTATTTTGCTGGAGTTAGATCTTATGCCAGACGAGCCTCTCGGGGCTCTGTTCGATTGGGGTTCACTTTGGTCTCTCGGATTGGGGGTTGGGCTTGTGCTGTCGGCACTCTCAAATCTGGTGCCGGAAGTGGGCCGCATCGTACGAATGGCTTCACTGCCATTACTGATCATGTCGGGTGTTTTGTTTCCGCTTAATTATATTCCCCACGAGTTACAGCAATACTTATTATTGAATCCTATCGTTCATGGGTTGGAAAGCCTGAGAAGTAGTTTCTTCAGTCAGTATCAGCCGGTGAAAGGAGTGGAGCTGTCCTATTTATGGGACTGGGCGCTAAGCCTTATCGCCCTTGGTCTAATGCTTCACATCAGATTCGAGTCGAGACTGAAAGCCAAATGATCCGGATACAGAACCTCTACAAGCGTTATCACAATCACCATGGCAGCGACTGGGTTCTTAAGGACGTTAATATGGAGATCCCCACCAACGTGAGTGTGGGGCTGGTGGGGCGTAACGGTGCAGGCAAATCGACACTGCTACGGTTAATCGCCGGTATGGATAGTCCAGACAAAGGCGAAATTGTTCGTGACTGCCGAGTATCCTGGCCCATCGGCCTGTCCGGGGGCTTTCAGGGCTCTATGACCGGGCGCCAGAATTGCAAGTTTGTGGCGCGCATCCATGGTGGCGACCGCAATATCAGCGAGCTTCTTAAGCGAGTTGAAGATTTCGCCGAAATTGGACAGTCCTTCGACGAGCCTGTCAGAACCTATTCTTCCGGCATGAAATCTCGCCTGGCTTTTGGTTTGTCGCTGGCGTTTGATTTCGATGTATATCTGTCCGATGAAGCCACGGCCGTTGGTGACCGAATATTCAAGCAAAAAGCATCAAAAGCCTTTCGTGATCGGGTGGGCCAGGCCAGCCTGATTATGGTCTCCCACGGTGAAGGGATACTGCGAGAACTCTGCCAGGCCGGTATCTGGCTTCATGAGGGGCAGGCTCACTGGTATGATGACATAAATGAAGCGATTAAAATGTATCACGATAGTCTGGGATTGGAAGACAAGGCTCAGAAAGGTTGAAACTCAAACGGCAAGAAACGCAGCTCAGGTGGATCCAGGCATCGAGAAGTTTAAACTCTGTCCGATGAGCTGTGGTCGGTGGCTAGCTCAGAACAATCATCCATACAGATTCGTTAAAAATTTATAACGGAAGAATCCAATATCAAATGAATAACTTGATTCGCAAGTACCCTTACTGGTTTGTATGCCTCTTATCCATTGCGCTGGTTTCTTTGTACTGGAGTCTCTGGGCCAGCGACCGTTATGTGTCGGAAAGTAACGTGGTGCTGGAAAGCCCGCAGCTTGCGTCGCCTTCATTAAGCTTCGAGAGCCTGCTATCCGGAGGCGGTGGAGCCAATGGCGATATGCTGCTGCTACGGGATTACCTGTTGTCGGTGGATATGCTCAGAAAAGTGGATCAGGCCGTTGGCTTTCGTCAGCATTACGCTGATAGTTCTATCGATCTATTTTCTCGACTCTGGAGTGAAGAGGTACCCATAGAAGAGTTGCACGACTATTACCTTAAACGGGTTTCCGTCGAGCTTGACGAGTACGCCCAGGTGTTGCGTATCCAGGTGCAGGCTTTTTCACCGGAGATGGCCTATATGATCACCTCTTTTCTGCTTACCGAGGGCGAAAAACACATGAATATAATGGGTCAGCGCTTAGCGGAGGACCAGGTCCGCTTTCTTGAGAAACAGGTTGCTGAGCTTAATGGAAGCTTTGATGAAGTACGCCGGGAACTGATTGACTACCAGAACAGTAATGGTCTGGTATCGCCGACAGGTACGGTCGACAGTATCAATGCGGTGGTTGCGAGTCTCGAAGGTCAGCTTGCCAACTACCGAGCCCGGCGTACCGCACTGATTAGTTATCAAAGCCCGCGTTCTGCTGATGTGCTGCGCGTCGATGCTGAAATCCAGGCACTTAATCAACAGATAGGGAAGGAGAGGGCACGGATGGCCCAGCAATCCGGTGGCGCCTTGAACGTGCTCTCATCTGAATACAAAACGCTTGAATTAAGAATGCAGTTTGCTCAGGAAAGTTACGCTGGTGCGCTGGCTGCTTTACAAAATACCCGTATCGAGGCTGCGCGCAAGCTCAAGCAGGTCTCCGTACTGCAGAGTCCAACACTGCCGGAATATGCCGTCGAACCACGCAGATTTTATAATATTGTTGTATTTAGCATCATTGCAGTATTTCTCGGACTTATTCTTCAGATGTTATTGCTGATTATAAAAGATCATCGCGATTAACTTCTATATTTCAAAGGTGTAAAATGAAAATTCTAGTTTGGAATCCTCTATGGCCTAATAATGGAGATTTGCTTTTTTTTAAGAATTGCTTTGTGAAGCATCTCAACCTGCAGGCAAAAATTTTAGCGAAGGAAGGGTGTGAAGTAGATTGTGTTATTCCAACTTGGTTTGATTCAGGTGATATAAAAAAACATGCTGGTGTAAATTATATTGACTTCTCGCTAGATTATGCAAATAATTTAATTGGGGGGTATAGTAATGTTATGGAGGAACTATATGCTTATTCGGATGGAGTCCTTAGTAAAAGAATTGGACTTGAGTTAAGTAGGAAGTTAGCTTTAGAATACGATACAATTTTGCTTTGGGAAAATCCAGTCCCTTTTTTAAAGGAGCTTTATCCAAATGCTTTGATTGTTCATCAGATGCCGGGTTTTTTTAGTCGGCCACCTTATCCTCATACGGTATGTTTCGAGCCGGAAGGTTTATATAAAGATAGTATTATATACAAAGATTTAGATTCTTTTCTTTCTCTGGGTTCAAAGTCGACTTTTGATATAGATGTTTTTAAAGAGCGCGTTCGGTATAATATAAATCTTATAAATCCAGTTAGTTACAGGGATATTGAGAACGAAACATTTTCTGAAAATAACGTTTTGTTACCGTTGCAAACATCGAAGCATTATTCTTTTTCTGTAGATTCTCCATACTCAAATCAACTAGAACTTCTTTTTTCTGTACTATCAAATATGTCTAATGAGAGTAATCTTGTTGTTACTCAGTATGTTAACTCTCTTACCTCGGATAAAGTATTAAATTTGGATCTATTTCATTCAATAAAAAAAGATTTTCCGTGCCTGACATACAGCGAAAACTTCGATGAAATAGCCAACGTGTCGCAGTATATGTTGCAGTATGTACAGCATGTATATACGTTTTCGTCTTCTGTTGCTGTGCAAGCGCTTGCTTGGGATAAAAAATTTACAGTGATTGGCGAAAGCTTTTTATCTCAATTAGAACGTTCCATTAAGGATGAAGATAAAAATGGAGATTTATTTCTTAAAGGAGTTTTGTCTAAATATCAACCTCTTGCAAACAAGGTTACCGAAGATGGAGCCTTTTTGAAGGCTCTGTTGATCGAAATGTTGGAGAGAAAGAGAGCCGGTATTGCAGGGGCGAAATTGCTGGTTAACTTCGAGTCATTGGACTCGAATTACTTTGCTAATATAATTGGAAAATTTAGGCCCGAAGCTTCAATGCGAGGTTTGTCTAAAAAAGCCCCGATATTTGAGTCCTATCTTAAAGAAATATCCAAGGTTAAACGTGTAATTGAAAGTAAAGATGTTGAAGTTATATCGTTTGATGTGTTTGACACTTTGGTCGAGCGGTCTGTAGAAACACCGGCTGATGTTTATAATTTTCTTGAGGCACAATTAGTTCAAGAATATGGTGCTGTTTTTGATGGTTTCTCAAAAGTAAGGCTTAATGCTGAGCTTGAAGCTAGAAATAATAAACCTGAAGGTGAGATAACAATAGATTCTATTTATGAGTATATAAAAAAATTCTATAATCTAAATGACTCTGTTGTCTCTGAAATATTGTTAATTGAACTGGAAGTTGAGTATAGAGTAATTAGATCGCGTAAGTTTGGCAAGGCTATCTGGAACTTGGCAAAGAACGCTAATAAGAAAATAGTTGTAGTGTCTGATATGTATCACACAACCTCTACGATAGAGCAGATACTGCATAATGCAGGCTATCATGATTATGATAAGCTATTTGTATCATCTGAATACGACTGTAGGAAGAAGGAAGGAAAGTTGTATGATTTCGTAAAAAGCTACTTGATCGATGGAGTTATAGTAAGAAAACCCCAAAGCATACTACATATTGGGGATAATAAATTGGCTGATTTTGAGCAGGCAAAAAATCATGGTCTTTCCGCTTATAGAATACCTAGATCCATTGAAAGGATGAGGCTAAATCCCAGTTATAAAAATATATTTCCTCCTCGGATCGGTGCTGGCGAAAGAGCAAGGAGCATGATAGCGGGTGCGATATCTAGTAAAATGTTTGATACATCTTCTGGCAGCATGGAAACGACTTCGCTTTTTATGGGGTCTAAAGATCGACTGGGTTATTCAGCATTAGGGCCATTTGTATATGGGTTTGTAAAATGGTTAGTTTATCAAGCTAAAAAGGACGGTATTAGTAAACTATACTTTTTATCAAGGGAAGGTTGGATACTATACAAAGCATATTGTCTTGTAACTGCTGATGATGAGGGCGCGGTTCCTGGTGTTTACTTATATGCATCTAGAAGGTCAACTCGTGTCGCCGCTTTAAAAAATGTTGAAGACATTCATGGTGTTTCTTCCCAGCCATATACCTCAGGGATTCGGCTAGATAAACTTCTCGAAAGCCGATTCGGTTTAGATTTAGAAGCGCTTGATTCTAACTGCCTTGAAGGAACAAAATTTTCCTCATATAAATGTTACTTGGATGCGGAGCACCAAACAAAAGCTGACTTCATGCTTTTGTGTATAAAGCTAAAGGACCCTATACTAAAAATAGCTAGGAAAGAGCGTCTGCCATATTTGAATTATTTGTCCTCTATGGGGCTTTCTTTTGAAAGAAAGCCTGCAGTTGTCGATATTGGTTGGAAGGCTAATATGCAAGGGGCTCTGGGTGCCTTAATGCACAGGGAACTTGATGGCTATTATTACGCCCTTCTACAAGGTTCTGAGAAATGGATAGGTTTAGGGCATAATATTTCTGCTTATGGAGGTGTTGGCATTAGCCAGACAAACACAGATCCACTTGTTAATAATAGGCATCTTGTGGAATTTTTAATGTGCTCATCGGATAAAAGTTTTGTTTCTATGAGGCAGGAAGGCGCTCGGTTCTATCCAACATATAAGAGTGAGGATAGATATTTTGAACGAATGACTTTTATTGATATTGTACATGCGGGAGCTTTGGAGTTTGTCTCTGATGTGGTTTCTGTATTTGGCGGATTACAATCGCATTTAATTCCAGATAGTTCTTTAAGTACAGCTTGTTTGCGCCAGTTTTTAATTAAGCCTAATGTTGACGATGTAAATTTGATTAGTCAGCTTATGTTTGAAGATGCTTTTGGCGGTGTAGGTAGTAAATCATTGGTTTCTTCCAGAGATAGAGACGGTTCAGTTTGGAAAGCTGGTTTTGATGCTTTGAAAAATGGCAGAATTAATGTAAAAAAAGATATACCTTCACAAAGTAAGAACATTAGTGAAATAAAACCGGCCTTGGCTTTAGATAAGGAGTATCACCGGTCTGATGATAATAAATTTGAATCTCTGGGTCGATCTTTAAGGAGATTTATTTCCGCGCCTGTATTAGCTATAGAATTACTGATTATAAAAATCACTTCAACGCCTAGAAAGTATCAGAAATATCGTCGTTCTAATGAGCTTTTTTTCGAGGATAGTAAAAGTAAAATTGCTTTGGGTTGGTACAACATACGAACAAAATATATTGTTGGTACGCCGGATTTAGGAAATGTCACCTCTAGCGGAGGTTCTTTAGTTAGTTATGTCGATTCGATTGAAAAGAGAATTATAAAGGCTTTTGCAACCCAAAGAGCATTTAATAAGTATCTTAGATCAAAGGATGAATATTTCAAGGATAGTAAAAATGTAATTGCAAAAAAATGGTATTCGATTAGGATAAGGGTGGTCGATTAATAATGTCTGTAGCATTTGTTAATATAAAGAATACGGTTAATACCGGTGATGTCTATTGTACACCATACCATTATTTTGATTTTCCTGATGCGAGGTGGTTTGATTTTGGTGATAAGATACCTCCGTCTAAGGTTATAATATTTGGCGGGGGAGCGATCGAGCCGAGGCTTAGATCGGATAGGTTTCATGATTTAGTTGAAGCAGAGTATAAAGTGGGTTGGGGGATTGGTACATCTAGAAGCGGAATGAAGGATCCAGGTGTTCTTGTTAATGATTTAGATTTGTGCGGTGTTAGAGAGTTTGATCGTCTTGGAACCAAGGACGCGGGTGCAGAGTATGTTCCCTGTGTAAGCTGTATGTCACCATTATTTGATATGCCTTACAGGGAAAAAAATGATGTGGTTGTTTATAAGCACGCGGTAAAAGACCTTCCGTCAGACCTATCAAAGTTTCCAATGATGAATAATCGCGCCCCTTTTGATGAGGTTATTGAGTTTCTTGGTACATCTAATTGTGTGATTACAAATTCTTTTCATGGGGTATATTGGGCAACATTACTTGGAAAGAAAGTGGTGTGCCTTCCATTTTCATCTAAGTTTTATGGGTTTAAATTCCCTCCATTTTATGCTAAGCCTAATTGCTGGCAGGAGGGAGTTGAAAATGCTATAAGTTATAAAGAGGCGCTAGAGGATTGTCGGAATATCAACAGGGATTTTTATAAAAAAGTTTTGGCTTTGTGCGGAAGTTAAGTATACAAGATTTTAATTTATTTTAATTTATTTTAATTTAGTTAAGGCGATCCGTATAATGTCTGTTGATGGTGTGATGAAGTTGAGTCCTCCCTATTTTAAAAAAGGAGATGGGTTTCTAACGATAGGTTGTCGCTATACTTTGCTTGAGGGAAGTGGCGACTTGTGGATTAAAGTTGACGACAGCTTTGAAGAATATGTTGACGTAGAAAGTGTAGATCCTTTTTTTCTTCCTGCTTTATTGATTGCGATGGAGAAAGGGGTGACTTTAGTTGTTGAAGGAAAACTTTCCGATGTGTTGTATTATAATGGGAGCTTGTATCTTCAGGAATTGCTTGTGCGTCAATGTGAGAGTTTTAATAAAATTTCCGTTGTCTGTAATAGTTTGGTTAGCGATGCTCCTTATCAAGCCTCCGGTGTGGGGGCAGGGTTTTCATGCGGCATTGATAGTTTCGCATCAATTTATGATCATTTTTATAATCAATCAATTGATACTCTAAAATTAACTCATTTGTTTCAGATAAATCATAATCAAAATCATCGTGAAACTGCTTGGGGGTCTAAGCTGGAAAGATATAAAGAAGCGGCAGATTATTTGAATCTCCCTCTTGTCCTAGTTGCAACTAACTTTTATTCAAAGTTAACCGTACCGTATCAAGCTGTTTACACGATTCTTAATTGCTCTTCGATATTGCTGTTTAGACGATTGATTAGAATTTATTATTATGCCTCATCATATGAGTGGAATAATGTCTTTATAGGCAAATCAAAAGATGTAGCCTTCGCTGATCCTATCGTGATGCCGCTCATTTCTACTTCATCGACTCGTTTTTTCTCAAGCGGCGCGGAACTAACGCGTGTTGAAAAAACTAAAAATGTAATGGGTCTAGATGTCGTAAAAAAATATTTAGAGGTTTGTCCAAAATTCCCTAAAGGAAAGATAAACTGTTCTCTTTGTTATAAGTGTGAGCGAACGATGATGGCCTTAGATGCTTTTGGTGTTCTAAATGAATATTATCACATATTTAATTTGGCGAGGTGGAAAAGGCGTAGGCCCGGATACGTTAATGAAGTGCGTCAAAATGTTACTAACCCATTTCTGTTAGAGTTAAAATTATTGGGTGAGAATACTGGTTATTTTAGACGATTGGATGCTGCTAAAAAGCGTAGGGAGCAAGGGATTATTTCTAAATAATATTTTTTGCTCTCTCGTTTGCGTGATAAGTCCGAGTTACCCGCGCACAGTAGACACCTTCTATAGTTAGGTTTATGCCTGACGGGGAGGTGTAGGATAGACAGGAAAAAGTATCAGTCCTATACGGAATAGTTTCGCCGGGAATCGGTGAAGCGTGCTGAAGAACCAAGACACACGGCGGCTTCGGTGACCAAGGAGCTGGGTATCCATCCCGGACAGATTTATAACTGGAAGCGCCAGTTCAGCCGCCTGTCGGAGAAGCAGTTCAACAGCCTGAACTGCGTCGATTACTCAAAGCCTGAGCGAGAGGAGATCCGTCAGCTGAAGCTCGAGCGGGATGCTCTGAAGAATTAAAAAAGCAGCAGTGAATTCAACCCCCGCGTGTCGGAAAATGGTCACCGTGGATAGCTTCAACCTTCAAGCTGTGGACGAAAGTCTCGGCACAGGCGTTGTCGTAGCCGTTGCTTTTGACACTCACTCATGCTGCATGTTAGCTCATACTCCGACAGCAGTCGCTGGTAATCGGTTTAGCAATACTGACTTCCCTATCGCTATGGAGAATAGCGCCGCTCGGGTGCGATCTTGCCCAGTAGCAGTGGGAAAATCAAATACAATCACGAAAAGCCACATGATTCTTTGGGCGACCATTCGCCATAGGCCGTCCTGGCTCAACATATCGACCTGATCTACTCTAATATTAGATGGTACTAAAATAGGAATGTTTATAATGGATGGCAGCATGATACGAACATATTTCATCACGGTATTGTGGGCGGAATGTAAAGTATGGATTCTTATTTTGCTGTTGTTGACGAATGTTTTTCTACGAAATTTAAACATTTTTCCCGTTTAAGTGTATCCAGAATTTTGGATTGCATTGCTTATTAATTGCTATGATTTTTTAATTTAAATATTATCATGTGATGTTTTATCATGTGTTTGGTAATTGATGTTTTTAACATTAAGAACTAGTTTGTGAGTTATCTTCAGGAGTGGTTTAGAAATGGCCGAAAGCCAGTGCGAAATATTAAAAAGTGGTGTGTCTAGTATTACGGAACAAGCTAAAGCCCTGACGGCGCTAGCTTCTACTCTGGATGGTCAGTTTGTTGAGGCCATAGAAATGATACTCCAGTCCAATACGCGCTTGATTATTTCTGGAATGGGTAAATCAGGGCATATTGGTAAAAAAATGGCTGCTAGCTTGGCTTCTACCGGGACGCGTGCTTTTTTTATCCACCCTGGGGAGGCGTTTCATGGTGATCTAGGCATGATTGCTCCAGAAGATGTTGTGCTTTTGATCTCTAATTCTGGCGAAACTGATGAAATTCTTAAACTCATTCCAGCGCTTAAGAGTTTTGGAAATAAGATCATCGGATTGCATGGAAACCCTGCTTCAACCCTTGCTAAGTACTCGGATGTCAACTTGATCGCCAGTGTGGAACGTGAGATATGTCCGCATAACCTGGCACCGACTACGTCGACACTTGCTGCCATGGCAATGGGGGACGCTCTTACAGTCGCGTTGATGGAGCAGCGGAACTTTCAGCCAGAGGATTTCGCACGCTATCATCCGGGAGGAAGTTTGGGGCGACGCTTGCTCACATCGGTAAATGATGTGATGCGCTCGGAAGATCTTCCTGTAGTTACCCGTGATACCTTAGTACGTGACTGTTTGTTTGTTATGACAAATAGCCGAACCGGTATGGCAATTGTTATCGAAGATGATCATATCCTCGGTATTTTAACTGATGGAGACCTTCGTAGAGCTTTGTTAGATGATCATGACGTTATGATGCATCCTGTTAAGGCACATATGACATTGAAGCCAATGACTATCAATGCTAGTCAGAAGCTAAGTGTTGCAGAAAATATTTTTAAGGATAAAAAGGTTAAGGCACTATTGGTAACAGACAACGAAGACAGACTGGTCGGCGTACTCGAGTATATATTTTAATTTACACCCGTGCTTTGGGACGACTTCTTTAAAGCGCTTTATTTGTTTTTTGCTCTTCGTTTGGGTTAGGCGAAGGGATCTCAATGGCAGTGTCTTGAGGTTATTTTTGTGGATACGAAATGGATAATCGCATCATGGCGATCTTTTTTGTTCGCCTGATGCCAAGCCTTGTCGAATGAGGGTGTTGTAGAGTAAACCTTTAAAGATTTATGTTTTTTTTGATCAGGCTGTTGTTGCAGCGCTTACCAGCAAATATGCAAGTCATTATTGCGCTGAGTTGAGCGTTGTTTTATCGCCGAACTATTATGCATTATTGTGTGTCGTGATATATGGCGGCTTCTGCGCCAACTTCATGAAGTTAATTAAATCTTTAATCGGGAAAATAAGTAATGGAAGCTATAATTGTCATTCCTGCACGTTATGCTTCGTCACGCCTGCCCGGAAAGCCATTGGCGGATATCAATGGCAAACCGATGATCCAACATGTCTACGAACGTGCATCCCAAGTACAGGAGGCAAGTACCGTGGTGGTCGCTACGGATGATCAACGTGTTTACGACGCAGTGCTTGGTTTTGGTGGGCGGGCTTTAATGACATCGGGCTCACATGCATCAGGAACCGATCGGTTGGTTGAAGTCATGCGGCAGTTGTCGGCCGATCTTTATATCAATATACAAGGAGATGAGCCGCTTATTAGACCTGCTGACATTTCTAAACTAGTGCAGATGATGTCTACCGCCGATGTAGATGTCGGCACGCTGTGCCATTCTATAGATGCTGAGGAGTCGCTTAACCCTAACAGCGTTAAGTTGGTTCAAGCTTCGAATGGCGATGTGCTCTATTTCAGCAGGTCGCCAATACCCTATCCGCGAGAAAAGAGTTTCGCTCGATATTCTAAGCATGTCGGAGTCTACGCATATCGCAGAAATGTGTTGGAAAGATATTCGCAACTGGCAGAGCCCATGCTTGAAAAGGCCGAGTCTCTAGAGCAATTACGTTTACTGTCGGCGGGTTTCAGAATTCGAGTATTAGAGGTTGAAGAAAGCGGTCCGGGCGTTGATACCCCCGCCTGTTTGAATAGGGTTCGGGCTATAATGAAGGGTGGCCGCGATTCAAGTCCATCGGATCCTTTGTCGTCTATAAAGCTGGTTATTACTGATGTTGATGGCGTTTTGACAGACGGAGGAATCTACTACGACGAAACTGGAGAATGTCTAAAGCGTTTTCATGTAAGAGATGGTCTTGGTATTCGAATGCTGGAAGAGAGTGGTATACGCGTTGCGATAGTATCCGGTCGCGAATCGGGTACCCTGCGAAAACGTATCCAGGACCTGGGGATTTCACATTCGGCCCTTAATGTGAATGACAAGGCCGCGGCATGTCTCTATCTCATGGAGCAGTTAGGTGTGATGCCAGAGGAAACGATCTTCATCGGTGATGACAGTATTGACCTTCCTGCATTCGAGGTTTGTGGTTTATCAGCCACAGTAGCCGACGCACCTGAGTATCTTAAACATAAGGCAACTTATCTACTGTCTAAAAAAGGTGGCGCAGGTGCTTTTCGAGAGGTGGCGGAACTGATCTTGTCTGCTCAAGGGCGTTCAGCCCTTTACGCGACTGCTGATGGTTTTTTGAGTGGAGTGAAGGTTGTCGCACAGTAATTCAGTTGTGATGTTAGCCAGCAACTGGCTCACGTCCTCCCCTTGTCCGCTGTTTACCTATGTCGAGTCTGATAGCGTCATTCAAAACGACAGGGTTAATAGGGAGCGTTTTGATTTATGATTGGCTATTTTTCATCAGGGATCGGTCGAATTCCTTATCTTGCCGAGCTGCTTGAATCCAGGTGCAGAAAAGTAGGCATCCTTACTCCTGCAAACTCCCTGGAGGCCATTGCGGGATGGGGCCTTAAGCCTTCTACAAGGCGTGCGCGCGCTTATGCCCTTCGGCATAGCCTTCCCTATATCTCAATAGAAGATGGCTTTCTGCGATCAGTTGGGCTCGGTGTCAATGGCGCACCGGCCCACAGCGTTATTCTCGATCACAGCGGAGTTTATTACGATGCCACTCGACCAAGTGATCTTGAGAGACTGATTCGCGGAATCTCTCTGACACCCGCTTGCTTACTACGGGCGCGTGAGGCCATGGCGCTATTGCGGGAGTACCGGCTCTCCAAGTACAACCATGCTATAGACGTTCCGCTGTCTGGTTTTGACGTTGATCTTCCAAGTGTACTTGTTGTTGATCAGACGGCAGGTGATGCTTCCATTGAATTCGGGCTGGCGGCCGCATCAACGTTTGAAGAAATGTTGGAGGAGGCTATAGCGGACAACCCGGGTGCGCAGGTACTGGTTAAGGTGCATCCCGATGTTATTGCCGGCAAAAAACAGGGGCATTTACTGGAGGCCGCGCGACGACTGGGTTGTCGGCTAATTGGCGAGGATCTATCGCCTTGGGCACTACTTGATGTTGTGCAGTCGGTCTATGTCGTCACCAGCCAGTTCGGATTTGAAGCGCTACTGGCCGGTAAGCAAGTGCACTGCTACGGAATGCCATTTTATGCCGGTTGGGGGCTCACTCGAGACAGGTTGCTGTGTGAGCGCCGTGGAATCGACCGTACGCTGGAACAAGTGTTTTCAGCCGCATACTTACATTATTGCCGATATATCAACCCTTATACTGGCCAGCGATGTGAGCTCGAGGACACGATAGCCTTGATTATGGACCAAAAGCGTCATATCGAGCGTCTTTCGGGATCCTGGCTCGCCTGTGGCTTTTCTGGCTGGAAGAAACGGTTTGTCGGGCATTACTTCGGTTCAAAGAGTGCACTTCGTTTCAGCAATCTCGATAGCAGATCTATCGCTTCTCTCAAGGTGAACAATCGGGTTGTTGGTTGGTCAAGCAAAATCACGGATGAATTTCGAGGTTCCTGCGAGCGTAAGGGGGTGGAACTCTGGCGAATGGAAGATGGCTTTGTTCGTTCTGTCGGTCTTGGTGCGGATCTGGTTCGCCCCATGTCACTTGTAATCGATTCCAGCGGCATTTATTACGATGCTACGGCACCAAGTGATCTGGAACATGTACTCGCTCATACCAGGTTCTCTAATTTTCTGCTTCAGCGTTCCAGGGAAGTGCGCAAGCGACTGGTAGAACTTAGGCTTTCCAAGTACAACGTTGGGCGTCACGAAGCACTCGAGTTACCCACGCAGCAACGGATTATACTGGTACCCGGACAGGTTGAAACAGATGCGTCAATTGCGAAAGGGTCGCCGGAAATAAAAACCAATACCGATTTGCTTGTCGCAGTTCGGGTGGCTAATCCGGATGCGTTTATTGTCTACAAGCCGCATCCCGATGTCCTCAGTGGAGGGCGTCACGGTGAACTTGCCGCCAAGAAAGATCAGGAGCTGTTTGACCTGCAGGTAACAGATATAGCCATTACAGATCTGCTGGACAGGGTTGACGAAGTTCATACCATGAGCTCGTTAACCGGGTTTGAGGCCCTGTTGCGTGGCGTCAAGGTTGTAACCTACGGTATGCCGTTTTATGCAGGCTGGGGACTGACGCAGGATCGGTTGCGCTGCGAAAGGCGTACGAGGCGGCTAACACTCGATGAGTTGGTTGCCGGAACCTTGATCCTGTACCCGGTTTATGTCGAACCGAAGAGCGGTCAGGTGTGCAATATAGAGACGGCTATCGACCTAATTTCTCGACAACAGGGACAAGTTCAACGTGCCTCTCTGAAGACCCGTCTGTACCGCCTGGCACGTAATAAATTTCTAAAGCGATAAATCAAAACGGAGACACCAGAGGTACCAGTATGAGCACGCCAGCCGAATAGGCCAGGCTTACCGGAAGGCCGGCCTTTACGTAGTGCTGCAAGCGGTACCGTCCCGGCGTCGAAAGCCTGGACCGTTGACAGGGTGATCGGAAATGCCAGGGTAGCCCGGCATTGTTGGTCACGGTTTCGGTGAGCAGCAGGGTGAGCGGGTAGACGGCGACAAAGACATCCATGACACCGAAGCCGTTGGCATAGCTCTGGATAAAGTTGGCGATCAGCTGGATGGCGCCGGACGCTTCCTTCCAGGCCTCGGACAAAGGTTAGCGCCGAGCCGCTCAGTAGCAGCAGCTCGAACGGGAAGCGCCGGCGTATTTCGCTGACGGTCAGGGTACGGCTTGCCAACAACGCACCGTGTAGTAGCAGGCCACTGAACAGCGGCATCAGGCCGATGGTGGCTGAGATTATCACGGCGGCAGATCTGGACAGCGCCAGGGCGCTTTGTGCATCACTGAGCTTGGGGCGCTGCAGCGAGCCGCTCAGGACATGGACGTTGCGATTCGGATTGCGGTGCTGACTAAAGTCAGCACCCACCGCCAGCAGCAGGATGTCGTCTATACGCGACGGGATTCGGCCGACTGCTCCTTCATGCGTTTTCCCCCGTCTGATATCTATCACGCCGGCGTTGAACATGGGACGAAAACCCACGCTCCTGCAGCGTGCGGTTGGTCCGCCCCGATTCGTTCGATATCACGACATCCACTAGGTCGGTGGTCAGCAGGTCGTCGGCCCGGCTGCGGAACAGTTTCAGCCCCTGAAAGCGCTGCAGCGTCTGAACTTTCTGCACCTCCTCGGTGAATGCCAGTATGTCACCGGTATGAAGGATCTCCTATCTCGCCGTTCCTTTCCGTTCCGAGCGGGGCATGGCGCGGGATCTGGTGGCCGACGGTGAGTTTATCGAAGTCTTTATCGACACGCCGTTGAGCGTTGCCGAGGACCGCGATCCGAAGGGCCTGTACAAGAAGGCGCGCCGCGGCGAGTTGAAAAACTTCACCGGTATCGATTCCGCCTACGAAGCACCGGAGAATCCCGAGATTCATATCGATACCACGCAGCAGACGCCGGAGCAGGCGGCCGAGATGATCGTCGCCATGCTGATTGAGCGCGCCATGCTGGTGGGTTGATACCCCATTCGCCCGGACGGTCTGGCTCCCACGATACTTTTATCTGTTGTGGGAGCCCACTCTGTGGGCGAACGGCCTCGGAGCCTATTTAATTCGCCCGGAGGACCGGGCTCCCACAAAGGTCGACAATGGGTTTAACCAATTTGCATAGGGAGAGAACAATGACAGCGATTGATCAGACGCTGCTCGATAGCGTGGAGCGGATCGCGCGCGAAGCGGGCGAGGCCATTATGGCGATCTACGGCCGTGAGTTCAGTGTGGAAGAAAAAGCCGACAAGTCGCCGCTGACGGAAGCCGATGCGGCGGCCCACGAGCTGATCGTGGCACGCCTGGCTGCGCTGACACCGGACATGCCGATACTGTCCGAAGAGGATACAGCGGCCTTCACGGGGGCCGATGCCAGCGGCCGCTACTGGCTGGTGGATCCGCTTGATGGCACCAAGGAGTTCATCAAGCGAAATGGCGAGTTCACCGTCAATGTGGCCTTTACTGGCTGGTGGATCCGCTTGATGGCACCAAGGAGTTCATCAAGCGAAATGGCGAGTTCACCGTCAATGTGGCCTTGATCGAAAACGGTGTGGCGGTGCTCGGTGTTGTCTATGCCCCGGTGCTGGATGTTGCCTATCTGGGGCTCAAGGGACTGGGGGCGTTCAAGGTGGATGCCGACGGACGACAGCCGATTCGTGTCAGCGAACATGCGCAAGGCGATTGCTGGCGGGTCGTGGGCAGCCGCTCCCATGCCGGCGCTGAAACAACGGCCTGGCTGGAAAAACTGGGGCAGTACGAGATGGTCGCCATGGGCAGCTCGCTCAAGCTCTGCCTGGTTGCCGAAGGGGCGGCCGATGTCTATCCGCGCCTTGGCCCTACGTCACTGTGGGATACCGCGGCCGCCCAGGCGGTGGTCGAGCAGGCCGGCGGAGCGGTGATCCAGCTGGACGGTGCCCCGCTGAGCTATGCCAATACCGCGCACATCCTGAATCCCTTCTTTGTCGTGCACGGGATTAGTTCACAGGACTGGGCGGCGCTGGCGCAAAAATAGGTCTTTATTTGCCGGCGGCGGGGCTTTACCGTGTCGCGTGTGGTCAATACGTTGCCGCGTTCGGGTCATCGGCCACGGCTCTGAATAGCCCGTCAGCAGGGCATGCCGACAGTTTGTTTGGTCGAGAACG
>JBLXCH010000065.1:0-16885 GCA_048265065.1 Motiliproteus sp.
GCCTGTTTAGACCGCTTACAAAGGAAAGCTAATGGGTTGGTTAAGTAAGTTGTTTGGTGCGGATAATACGTCCTCTACGGAGTCTCTGCGCTTTGATAGTGAAGAATATAAGGGGTTTACGATCACACCTACGCCATTGGGTGAGGCAGGCCAGTATCGCGTCTCCGCTATTATTCGGCAGGGTGATCAAGAGCATCAGTTTATTCGCTCGGATGTGATTCCTAGTATCGACGAGTGTGTGTCTATCATTTTGTTGAAGTCAAAGCGATTTATCGACGAGCAGGGTGACCAGTTGTTTTAGTGTTAACGACTTGAAAAAAAAACGGGCCAATGGCCCGTTAAGTGTTATGAGGAGTTAACGCTCAAAAAAGCCAACTCAAAAGGGCTAGCACAGAGGAGATTACACATTAGCGCTATGCTTCGGTTTTCGAAGGCTCTATCAATTCATGTAAGCGTGCGAGGTTTTCTGTAATGCGTGACTGAGAGTCACCATTACTGTCTTTATAACGGGCATCTTGTTGAATGAGGGAATCGAACAATTTCATGCTGAATGAAGTTACTGATTCGACAAAAGCGACCTTTGACTGTGACATTTGTTCTTGGAGCCCATTAATCATATGTCCAAGTTTGCGTTCGCCCGCCTGATTAAGAGCGGTTTGGTCGTAGCCTTGTACTTGTTGGTAGGCAGAAACTGTAGAATATTCTTCGGATCGCTTTAATGTAAGTCGCATTGAAGCCAGCTCTGTCTTGTCCATCTCGAACTCGCTAGCTTGCTCAAAAGCGGCTTGCACGTCACCATCAAAAAAATCATCTGCTATCAGGTTTATTTCTTGAATCAGATTTTGAAGCGCACTGATTTCATCATCGTCAAGGTCGCCAGTAACGCTAAATTGAAAACTACTCTTTTGACTACGATCGATACTGAAGGCAGTTGCACTCGTCCCTTCACCATTGCTGAAATACCCTAGGCTGGACTCATAGCTTTCCGTATTAGCAAAACGGATTGTGACATTGTCGCCATCTTGTGTACGGACTTTCAAAGAAAAGCTTTCTGCGCTTTCGTAACGCTCAGCCGCACTAATGCTGCTGGTTGACGGTGCTGTTATTGGCGATGTTGTTGCCGATGGCGCGTATTCGCTAACTTTGCTCAGCGTTAGGCTTAGGGTTTCGTCGATCGTCGACGATAAATCCTCGCTGAGCAGGTTCATCTGTTCTAAAATTTCGGTTGCTTCACGAAACCCTTGCTCAATCCCTTTTACAGATGCGTCATAAATGGACTGTAATTCTGCATCAGACTTTCCTTCCCGCTTGGCTCTTTCAAGGCCCATGGCGACATAGTCTGCAATTCGGCCAGAGACTTTATCGGGAGTAAACTCGTCAGCTTTTAATGCTTTAAGCTCGCCGCCAGACATGCCAGGGATTTTTTCTGCCAGTTGATCTAACACACGGTCAGTTGCTTTAACTGATCCGTTTTGATCTTCGTTTCCTTGTGCACCTCGACTTGATAACGTAAAGGACTGCTGGCTGTATACGCTCTCAGAGCTATGCAATGTAAGATGCATCTTGGCTCTTCCTAAATTAGTTAGCTAGTTGATACTGTATCGGCTGTTTTAATAAAGGTTTTATGCTTTTTTAAGTGTCATGAATAATATTCAGCCTGAAGACACGTTAGCTTTACCTTGGTTATCTTCTTGCTGACGCATCGTCTTTTAGCTTTTTGATATGTAAGGATAAAATTACTCTTTGTTGAGAAACCTTATTGGGTTGGCCTCCACGTTCTAATAAAGGATTTTTAGTTGAGCACAGTTTCTAATAGTTTTGTTCATGTTATTGCTGCGAACGATCAAGGGCGAGACTTTGTTTGCGGGGATATTCACGGCCAATGGCTGCAATTGCAGGCTGCTTTGCGTCGTGTGGACTTCAATACTGAAAAAGACCGCTTGTTTGCCTTAGGTGACCTGGTTGATCGAGGAACGCAAAGCCGAGAGGTGTTTACGTTACTTAATGAGCCTTGGTTTTATTCAATTAGAGGCAACCATGAGCAACTGATGTTTGATGCTCTCGAAAAAAAGTTACCACAAGATATCGAGTTGTGGAGCCAACAAGGTGGTAATAGCTGGTTAAGTGATCCAATGAGGCTTTCTATTAACGAAAAAAGCCTGATGCAGTTGATTGATCAACAACGCGAACTGATGCCGTGGGCGATAGAGTTGATGCTCGCTGACGGCCGAAGAGTGGGTCTTGTTCACGCTGAGGTTCCTGTGCCTGATTGGGCGGCCTATATCAACCAAATGTCTAGTGGTGATAGTCATGCATCACAACTACGCTACCGATCCATTTGGTCTAGACAGATTCGTGAAACAGGTTACGAGGCCGGCGTGGCTGGAGTTGATCTGTGTGTGCATGGGCACTGTATGTTTCAGAAACCGATTCGGCAATTTAACCGCTGTTATATCGATACGGGTGCTTATTTAACCAAAAAGCGACTATGGGGTATTAAAAAACAACAGCTTGGCTTCTTAACCTTGATGCAGGTAGAGGCGCTTTTTGATATTAAAGAACAATCAATCGAAGCGATTAAAGCGCTTAGTTGGAACCGCTCGCGTCATTTATAGTTAAAAAAAAAGGCCGCAACAAGTGCGGCCGAAGTATGCTAAACAAAGATAGGTTGGAAGCTGTAGATTAGCATAATTATTTCTTAATGCAAATAAAAATAATTATCATTTAATTTACAGTTCTGTTTTTGCTACTATCACTTAATCATCAATAGGCGGTCTATAACGCCGTCAACGATTAATGTAGTAGGAGTCAAGTATGCTAAAGGAATGGTGGTTGAGTGTCGGTTGTATGTCAGTGGTAACGCTTGTGTTACTGACGGATTATCAACCGTGGATCTGATTAACCTTGCAACGAATGTTGCTGTTTAATTAGAGTCGATGTAAAAAATTGATCAGGTCTTTTTCCAATAATAGGTAAAGGCTTTCAAGTTCTGCAACATCATTATTCAGCGTGGTCACTTCTCCCTTCTGGCTGGAAAACTCGATTTCGCGGGCTAAGCTATGCAGGCTTTCAGCACTCATATTCGCTGCGGCACCCTTGATCTTGTGCGCTACCTCTCTTGCCTTCTCTAAATTGTTGGTCTCAATAAACGTTTTAAGCTCATGAATATGTTGGGGTGTGTCTTCGAGGAATATTCCGGCAATTTCTTTAATTAAGTCGCTGTCATTAAATAACCGTTCTTTCAGTGCTTGAGTGTCAAATTGGTGATTGCTCTCTAGCATTTATCTTTTTCTCCAGTTAATTAACGTTCATTATGTTGCAATCTGGTTCCGCGACACTATTGAGTATAGTGCTGAATTTTGTATTTGCTTAACCGTGCTTGCGTCTCGTGAGTGATAACAGCGTAGGTGCGATTTAGGCTAACCAGTTCTTATTAGAGCTCGTTAAGTTGCTAGTGTTTAACCGATCATAGGGAAAATTTATTAAGAAGTTTTATTTAATTAATTTTCTTGTTGGGCGCTGCTGCAATAAGATGATCTCGACTTAAAGAAAACCCATCCAAACTAAGGAGATATACATGTCAGGTATCGTTGGTACTGAAATTAAGCCATTTACAGCGACGGCTTTTAAACAAGGTGAATTTGTAGAAATTTCTGATGCAGACCTTAAAGGTAAGTGGTCAGTAGTATTCTTTTACCCAGCTGACTTCACATTTGTTTGTCCAACTGAACTAGGTGATTTAGAAGACAGCTATGCTGAATTACAAAGCATGGGTGTTGAAGTGTTCTCTGTGTCTACTGACACTCACTTCTGCCATAAAGCATGGCACGACACTTCTGAAGTGATCGGTAAGATCAACTACTACATGGTAGGCGATCAGACTGGCACAATTACTAACAACTTTGGTGTTATGCGTGAAGGCCTAGGCCTTGCGGATCGTGCTACTTTCCTTATGGATCCAGAAGGTGTTATCCAAGCAGTAGAAATCACTGCTGAAGGTATCGGCCGTGACGCTGCTGACCTAGTACGTAAGGTTAAAGCGGCACAATACGTAGCTGCTCACCCGGGTGAAGTTTGCCCAGCTAAATGGAAAGAAGGCGAAGCTACGCTTGCTCCTTCTCTAGATCTTGTTGGCAAAATCTAAGCTAACAGTTCCCCTTTGGTTTGCTCGGTGATCCCGAGCAAACCATCCCTTTTTCACTGAAGTTACGTAGAGGATACGCAGATGTTAGATGACAATATGAAAAGTCAGTTGGACAGCTACTTTCAACACATTAAAAGTCCAATTGAAGTTAGCGTGTCCAGTGACGAGAGCCCTAAATCACAAGAGCTGAGAACGTTAGCGGAAGAACTCGCTGCACTAACGGATAAAATCAGCTTCTCAGAGGTTGCCGACGCCCGCACGCCAAGCATGGGTATTGCCCCAGCAGGTCAAAAGCCACGTGTGCGTTTTGCTGGTATTCCAATGGGTCACGAATTTACGTCTCTAGTACTGGCGCTGCTGCAAAGTGGAGGACACCCCTCTAAAGCCGAGCCTGAATTACTAGAGCAAATCAAGCAGTTAGACGGTGAATTCCATTTCGAAACCTATATTTCATTGTCGTGCCAAAACTGCCCAGACGTCGTGCAAGCGTTAAACTTGATGGCCACCCTTAACCCAAACATTACCCATGTAATGGTTGATGGTGCGCTCTTCCAAGACGAAGTCGACGAACGAAAGATTATGGCAGTGCCTTCGGTTTATCTAAATGGTGAACACTTTGGTCAGGGCCGTATGACACTACCAGAAATTGTTAACAAAATTGATACCGGTGCCGCCGAGAAGAAAGCTGCACAGCTGAATGAAAAAGACCCTTACGATGTATTGATCGTTGGTGGTGGCCCGGCAGGTGCAGCAGCAGCAATTTATGCAGCCCGTAAAGGTATTCGTACTGGTATCGTTGCAGAACGCTTTGGCGGCCAAGTGATGGATACTGTCGGTATCGAAAACTTTATTTCTGTGAGCTACACAGAAGGTCCAAAGCTAGTCGCTAGCCTTGAGCAGCACGTTAAAGAATACGAAGTGGATTTGATCACTGAGCAAAAAGCCAATGGCTTAACCAAAGGCGAGATGATTGAAATTGGTCTCGAAAGCGGTGCAACGCTGAAGTCTAAGTCTGTCATTCTTGCTACTGGCGCTCGCTGGCGGGAGCTGAACGTACCTGGTGAGCATGAATATCGCGGGAAAGGTGTGGCTTACTGCCCTCACTGTGATGGACCCTTCTACAAAGGGAAGCGCGTTGCGGTTGTCGGTGGTGGTAATTCAGGCATTGAAGCGGCAATCGATTTGGCAGGTATTGTAGAGCATGTCACCGTTGTTGAGTTTGCTGACACATTACGAGCGGATGAAGTGTTGATCCGCAAAGCCAACTCAATGGCAAATATCGACATCATTAAAAATGCGAAGACGACTGAAGTTGTCGGTAATGGCGAAAAAGTGTCAGGTATGAAGTACACCGATCGTCAATCAGGTGAAGAAAAACTACTTGAGGTTGCTGGCATCTTTGTTCAGATCGGTCTTGTGCCGAACACTGAGTGGCTGAAGGATAGTGACGTTGCCCTGACTCGCTTCGGTGAGATTGAAATTGATAACCGTGGTGCGACATCCGTACCAGGAGTGCTAGCTGCTGGTGATGCGACAACAGTACCGTACAAGCAAATTATCATTTCAATGGGGGCTGGTTCAACGGCTGCACTCAGCGCTTTTGATTACTTGATTCGCCAGCCTGAGGTTGAAGAGTCAGCGGCATAATGTCGAGTAAGCCTGATTGATAGGTAGTAATTTGAATAGGTACTCACTTGAATAGGTACTGACCTAAATAGGTACTGACTGAATAAGCAGTGATTTCACTGAAAGGCCGGGAAAACCCCGGCCTTTTTTGTGTCTATAGACTGTCGTTTTAAAGAGAATCGATAAAAGCTTTTCCACAAGTGTTGAGAAGCTCTCTGTCATTCCTAATAGTGGCTGTGTGATTGTTTATCTGTTCATGATATTGGTTCAATAACGCGCTTAATTTTGCAGTTTCGCTAGCGCTGCATAATGCTTTCATTAAGTTTATTAATGAGTTTAAGCGCGAGGGGTCTGCCCTTAAAGCCAGGTTGAGCGTTGTTATCGCGGCTTGTGCTTGGCCCAGTCGAAATTGTGCGTAGCCTTTGTATTCCAGTGCGCGAGAATGATTAGGCACAATGGCTAATGCTTTATCGTACTCTTGAATAGCTTCGCTAAATTGCGTTTTTTTTCTTAGCGTTATACCTGCGCTGATGTATTGATTGACCGTTGTTGATTGTTGTTGTTGCTGGATTAAATCAAGATACGTATCCGCAGCGGCCGAGCGTTGAGAGGAGGGGGCGCTAAACTGGGATTGTGCTTGCTCGTAGTTTCCTAAGGTATATGCAAGTACACCAAGGTTATTGGATGCTTTGCGGGCGGTGATTTCATCGCCTGCTTGTTCAGCCAGAGCGAGTGCTTTTTCTAAGTTCTCTTTAGCGCGTTGATAGTGCTTTTCTTTAAAATAGGTCCACCCTAAAGCGTTATGAGCCGAGGCTTTTTGAGCTGGGGTTTGAGCTTTTTGTAGAGCTTCTTCCAATAAACGAATTGTGGTTGAGTAATCAGCAGTTGTAAAAGAAGACTGCGCTGCACTCATTTGTTCGTTATAACTGGCAGCAAAAGTATGGCAACTGATGATTAAGCCGACTGTGCAGAGTAGAGTTTTCATTGTCGCTCCTTTTAAAAACCGAGTTCATCTGACGTGGACGATTTTTTAATCAAGGTTTCGTCATAGATGCGTTTTTGATCTTCTAAGGAAAAAATCAACTCCTGCAATTTCCGGACAAGCTGTTCATTTGAGACACTAATGTTGTGCTCATTTTGGACGTTTAAAATAATCCTGCCGCTTTCATTAAGCTGTAATTCCTCCGTTTGATGAACCACTCGAGGGATAAAAGAACTATCTAGAGGAGTAACAGAGAGAATGATTTTGCTTTCTGCATTATGTTGATACATCAACAAGGCTAGACCGCCAGCAAAGAAAATCAGTGAAAATGCAATGAAAAAACGGGTGTTGTTGAGTTGAGCACAGACCAGGCTTTTCCATTCTCGATACATCTCAACCGAGGAAAATTCGTCAGTTTTTTGCTCAAGAATTTTAGTTTGTACAGCGGCTGTTAACCGGTATCCCAAAAACAACATTAAAAAAGCAAACCCGGTGACACCTGTGTTCAGGATGTCGACAATATTGATATCCATATCGGTCCTCTTCTTGCTCTTTAAAGAGCTCCTCGTTGTTGCAGTTCATTACCCTCAGTACTCAAGTGCTCAAGTGCTCAAGTGCTCAAGTGCTCTAAGAGTCTGCAACAAAGGTGAGTTGTTTATCGTTTTTATCTCACCAATACTTTGATGATAACGGGATACACAGAAGAAGCAAAATTTCACGGCTGTCGCGAAGTGAGCCGCTGGATCGCTGGATCAGTTAACGTTTTGGAACAGGCCGCTAGCTACCTGTAGAGACACTAATTAAGTTCATTACTCCATCATGAATAAACTGGATGGCTAGTGCTGCTAGTAGCACACCGAGAAAGCGTCGGAGGATATCGTCGCCGGTTTTACCTATGACCGTTTGCACGTGTTTAGCCAGCAGCATTAGTGTCATGGTGAGCAAAACAGTGACCACAATAGCTGCCGTAATTGATCCCAACATAATCAAACTATCACCTTGAGAATAGAGCAGAATAGACAGTGTTAATGAACCAGGCCCGGCCATTAATGGAATGGATAGCGGGTAAACTGAAATATCTCGCGTGCCCGTAGTGGTTTCATTTTGGCTATCTTGGGTGATCATCATAAAAGCTGTGTAGAACAGTAAAATACCGCCAGAGATACGAAGCGCGTCGATGCTAATGCCGAGTTGCTCAAGCAAACTTTGCCCAAAGTTGCCAAATAGAATGAGTAAAAATAAGGTGATGATCGTTGATTTTATTGCCATTTTAGCACGATGTTTGGCGAGGTTTTCAGGGATCAGTGCATGAAAAATCAGTGCGGCACCGACTGGGTCGATGACAACAAATAATGCAATGAGCGCATTGAGAAAAATGGCTAAATCGAACATGGCGTAGATTTTATCCCTTGTCCTGTTGATAGCGGTTGCGCCGCCTTGAAGATACTGTCTATGTACGTTTAGGTACTGACTTTAAACATTCAGGTACTGTGTTTAAACGTTCAAGTACTGTGTTTAAACGCCCAAGTACCGTGTTTAAACGCTCAAATACTGTATTGAAAACGTTTAATAGTATAACGATTCTCTGTTATACCTGTCGTATCAAGATTAAGGAACATTACTGTGAATGCGCAAGGTCGGTTAATTAGTCGTTTTACCCAAAACTTACCTAATGGGAAGCTTTGTTGGATTGGCTTGAGAACAAAGCGTAAAGGTGAGATTGAGATTGTTGAGTCGACAAATGCCATTGCTACCTTAGGCTTAGAAGGTGATCGCCGTTGCAATGGCACGCCAGGCTCGGCACGCCAGGTAACCTTGATTAGTCAAGAGTACATCGATCAGATTACCCACTTTATGGGTAAAGACAGTATAGCGCCGGAACTTTTGCGGCGTAACTTGGTAGTCAGTGGTATCAACCTTTATGCGCTCAGACATCAACAGTTCAAAATTGGTGATGCCATATTTGAAGCCACCGCCTGGTGCCATCCTTGCTCTCGGATGGAGCAAGTTTTAGGCGACGGCGCAGTAGCCGCAATGCTAGGGCATGGTGGACTCTGTGCAAAAATACTGGAATCAGGGCTCATACGTGTCGGTGACGATGTGGAAAAACTAAATCATTCGGAAAATAGTTGAAGCTTTTGGCAGTAGCCGGCGAGATCTCAACTATCCTTCCTTTATACATTCATATCATGCTTCTAGGAGGCAATGATGACTACTGACAGTAGCGTTATAAATCTTGCTAATTACGGTATTAATGACCCTAGCGAAATCATATATCAACCTTCGTACGAGTTATTGTACCAAGAAGAAACTCGTTCTGACTTAACAGGTTGTGAAGCCGGTGTGGTGACGACCTTTGGTGCAGTTGCTGTTGATACAGGTGAATTTACTGGGCGCTCGCCGAAAGATAAGTACATTGTTAGAGATGACTCAACCCGTGACACATTTTGGTGGGCTGATGAAGGTAAAAACGACAATAAACCAATCTCAACCGAAACATGGAGCGAGCTAAAAGCCGTAGTCGTAGGTCAGCTATCGGGAAAGCGTCTGTTTGTCATCGACACATTTTGCGGTGCTAATCCAGACACAAGGTTGAGTGTTCGTTTTGTCACCGAGGTTGCGTGGCAGGCGCATTTCGTGAAGAACATGTTTATTCGTCCTACCGATGAAGAGTTGGCTGAGTTTGCGCCCGATTTTACCGTTTTAAATGGTGCTAAAACGACGAACCCTCATTGGGAGCGTCAGGGACTAAATTCGGAAAATTTTGTCGCCTTTAACTTGACCGAACGTATGCAGCTTATTTGCGGGACATGGTATGGCGGTGAAATGAAAAAGGGCATGTTTTCCATGATGAACTACCTACTGCCATTGAAGGGCATAGCGTCGATGCATTGCTCTGCTAATGAGGGTGAAAATGGCGATGTGGCGATTTTCTTTGGTTTATCGGGTACCGGTAAAACAACGTTATCCACTGACCCTAAACGTAAGTTGATTGGTGACGATGAACATGGCTGGGATGATAAAGGAATCTTCAATTTTGAAGGTGGCTGTTACGCCAAAACAGTGAGCCTCAGTGAAGAAAATGAGCCAGATATTTATCATGCAATTCGTCGTGATGCGTTGCTCGAAAACGTCATGACAAATGCCGACGGTGAGGTTGATTTTGACGATCGCTCTAAAACTGAAAACGGTCGAGTCTCCTACCCAATCTATCATATAGATAACATTGTGAAGCCCGTATCGCGGGGAGGCCATGCGAATAAAGTTATTTTCCTCAGCGCTGATGCTTATGGCGTATTGCCGCCAGTGGCCAAACTGACCCCTGAACAAATCGAGTATTACTTTCTGTCTGGTTTCACCGCAAAACTTGCAGGCACCGAGCGAGGGATTACGGAGCCAACCCCAACTTTTTCAAGTTGTTTTGGCGCTGCTTTCTTAAGCTTACATCCGACGCAATATGCGGAAGTGTTAAATAAACGAATGAAAGACGCTGGTGCAACCGCTTATTTAGTCAATACTGGCTGGAATGGTACGGGGAAACGTATAAGTATTAGTGCAACCCGAGGAATTATAGATGCGATACTAGATGGCTCTATTGATGATGGTGAGTTTGATACGGTTCCGTATTTTAACTTAGCAATTCCTACAGCTATTCCTGGCGTTGATAATCAGATTCTGAATCCATTAAACACGTATATGGATACAAAAGAGTGGGAAAGAAAAGCAAAGGTTCTTGCTGAAATGTTCATTATGAACTTCGAGCGTTTTAGTGATACTCAGAACGGTAAAAAATTAGTGTCTGCTGGACCGATTCTTTAATTCAGTGTGTTTTTTTAACTAAGTTATTGTTCTAAACGAAAATATCTGCAAAAGTGGGGTACAGTATTTTAGGATTTGCCGACATAGTGTAAAGGCCCAGTCTGTAATAATGCTAATAAGCTCAGATAGCCTTCCGTAAATAAAGCAAGCATTCGTTTGTTTTTTGTGAAGAGAATTTTATGTCTGACATACTTTGGATGCTCATTGCAGCATCGTGGGTTTTTCTCATGCAAGCTGGTTTTCTTTGTTTGGAAACCGGCCGCACGCGGTCTAAAAATAGTATCAACGTCGCCGCTAAAAACATTTCGGATTTTCTTATTTCTGCTGCCGTCTTCTGGCTGCTTGGTTTCGCACTCCTCTTTGGCGATTCTTACCACGGCTTATTTGGACTGAGCGGTTTCATGTTTGGTGATGGCGCTAGTGCATTCAATATTAGCTTCTTTATTTTCCAAATGATGTTCTGTGGCACTGCAGCCACATTAACTTCAGGCGCTATTGCCGAACGAGCTACTTTCATTGGCTATTTATTAGCGACCTTTGTATTAAGTACTTTCATTTATCCAATTACAGGCCACTGGGCGTGGGGTGGCTTGTTAGACAGCAATAACCAAGGCTGGTTAGAGGCCAAAGGTTTTGTGGACTTTGCCGGCTCAACGGTGGTCCATTCCGTCGGTGGTTGGGTGGCCTTAGCTGCAGTATTAATAATTGGTCCTCGAATTGGTCGCTTTGACGAAGGCACCAGCACATTAAATGGCAGTAACTTGCCGATGTGTGCCTTAGGCGCAATGCTCATTTGGTTTGGCTGGTTTGGTTTTAATGGTGGCAGTACGCTGTCGCTGAATGAGCTAATCCCTACCATTTTTATTAATACGTGTTTATCAGCTATCTGGGGTGGTTTAGGGGCCAGTGCCTTATTCTACTATCACCGGCGTTATGTTGATGTTAGTACAATTCTTTACGGCGTGATCTCAGGTTTGGTAGGTATCACCGCTTCTTGTCATGTGGTCACCCCTGGAGCGGCGTCAGTGATCGGTTTTGGCTCTGGCCTTGTGATGCTCTATGGCACCATGCTATTCGACCATTGGAAAATTGATGATGCGCTAGCCGTCGTACCTACCCATTTGTTGGCAGGTATTTGGGGAACGCTCGCTGTTGGACTATTTGGTGATCTAGCGTTGCTCGATAACGGCCTCAGTCGGGTTGAGCAATTTTTAGTTCAGCTAGAAGGTGTTGTTGCTATCGGCGCTTATAGCTTCTTGGTGAGTTATTGCCTACTGCGTATAGCTAATCGCTTTATACCGCTTCGCGTCCCACCTGATGACGAACTTATTGGTCTTAACGTTGCTGAGCATCAAGCTAAAACCGAGCTTATTGATCTACTCAACTCCATGGAGTATCAGCAGAAACAAGGTGACTTTACCACGCCTGTCTCCGAAGAACCGTTTACCGAAGTAGGCCAAATCGCCAGCAAATATAACCAAGTCATTTCGAAAGTTAATCAGGAAATTGATTTGCGTGATGCGGCTATTGATCAGTTTCAAGCGAGTGAAAAACGTAAAAGTGCCATCCTTGATTCATCGATGGATTGTATTGTTTCTATCGACCGTACGGGGAAAATTATTGAGTTTAACCCTGCTGCAGAAAGAACTTTTGGGTGTTTAAAACGCCAAGTTTATCAACGCGATTTTATTGAAGAGTTCTTCTTACCCAAGGATCGTGAATCTGTTAAAGAAAGTTTAGCATTGGGTTTCAAGGATTCTCGTGGTCTGGTGGTTAATCACCGTAACCGCATGCAAATGGTCCGCAGTTCAGGAGGTTTCTTCCCTGCTGAAATCACCATTACCAGCGCTGATGTTAGTCAGAACGTCTCCAGAGAGTTTACCTTGCATATCCGTGATGTTACTCGCCAAGTCAAGATGCAACAGCGTCTGCAGTTTTTAGCGTTTAGTGATCCGTTGACAAGCTTGTCAAATAGAACTTTTTTAGTAGAGCGTTTGAATGATGCGTTGAGCGCGATGAAAGTTAGCAAAAACAAAATTGCGCTCTTATTTTTAGATCTCGATAAATTCAAAAAAATTAACGACACCCTAGGTCACAATGCCGGTGACGAGCTCTTATGCGAAGTGGCGAACCGATTAAACGCAGTGTCTCGTGAAAGTGACGTCATTACGCGTTGGGGTGGTGATGAGTTTGTAGTGATGTTAACGGGTTTGATAACCTCCGAAGTTGCCTGTCAGAAAGCTGATCAAATACTAAAAGCAATGCGAGCACCTGTGGAAATTAGCGGGAAAACATTCAATTTGCCGACCAGTATTGGCGTGGTTTTAAACCATGATCCATTAATGACATCGGATAAGTTGATTCAGCAAGCTGATATTGCTATGTATTTTGCAAAGCAAAGAGGGCGAGATAATTTCCAGTTCTTTACACCGGAAATGGCTAAAGAAGCCGCCGAAGGTTTTGAACTTGAACAGGCATTAAAAGAAGCATTAGGGACTGATCAACTTCGTTTGGTTTTCCAACCAAAAGTGTATGGTGTTCATGAAGAAATCATTGGCGTAGAGGCGCTTGCACGCTGGAATCATCCGGAAAAAGGTGCGATTTCTCCTGATAAATTTATTCCGCTAGCGGAAGAGTCAGGGTTAATCATTAGATTTGATGAGTGGGTTATTCGTTCAGCCTTACAGCAGATCAAACAATGGCAAACACAAGGCGTTCCTGCCTTACCTATCGCGGTGAACGTTTCAGGTAATCACCTGATTTCTGAAGACTTCATTGTATTTATGAAAACTCAACTTGAGGAGATCGGTGTTCCAGGCTCCTTGCTGGAAGTTGAAATTACAGAAAGTGTATTGGTGCAAGATATAGAACGCTGCATTGAAGTGCTACATGAACTTAAAGCGCTTGATATCCAAGTGTCAGTTGATGACTTCGGTACGGGTTATTCGTCACTTAACTACTTGAAACGGTTGCCGCTGGATATTTTGAAAATAGACCAGTCATTTGTTGCAGAAAGCGACTCTGATAAAGGCGATGCACAAATTTGTGCGACCATTATCAACCTTGCGCATAACCTAGGGTTGAAAACTGTTGCGGAGGGAGTAGAGCGAGAGCAGCAGTACAAGTTATTGATGGATATGGGGTGTTCTATTTTCCAGGGCTATTACTTCTCGAAGCCTATAGAAGCCAAAGAACTGAGCATAATCTTGGCCGAGAAAAAAGAGCCTGTCCGTACAGATCATCGCAATAAAAAAGCATAGATTGCTGCAACAGGCTTTAGTGACTCGCAGCATCACGTAGTACACTAGTGTTCATTAGTGTCTTGAAATATCTCAATAACCAGTCTGTTAGCTTGTCGGTTTACCCACGGCAGGCTGGCGGCTAACCATAAGTTGTATAAGTAATGTTTGAATCAAGAAACCCGGCAACAGGCGAGTTGATCGATCAGTTTGAACTTCTTGACGAAACCGCCTTAGCGCATAAGCTCGATTATGCAGACAAGTGTTTTAGTACATGGTCTTCTTGGCGTTTTGAGCAGCGTGCGAAAGTGTTTAAAACTGCGGCAGCGCTACTACGAGAACGAAAGTCCCAGTATTCAAGATTGATTTCTTTAGAGATGGGGAAGCTCAAGGCCGAGGCTGATGCTGAGATAGATAAGTGTGCCAAGGCCTGTGACTACTATGCGGATAACGCCGCAGCGTTGTTGGCTGATCAGCCAGTAACTACGGAGGCCCTGAACTCTTACGTCACTTATCAGCCGTTGGGCTGTATTCTCGGGATAATGCCTTGGAATTTCCCTTTTTGGCAGGTGTTGCGATTTTTGATTACAACGGTCATGGCTGGAAATGTTGCCCTAGTAAAGCATGCACCTTGTGTACCCCAATGCGCCTTAGCCATTGAGAGCTTATTTGCTGATGCGGGTGCGCCAAAAGGATTAGTACAAACATTGTTTATTGATAATGCACAAGTGGCCAACATTATCGGCGATTCACGTGTGCAAGGTGTCTCGCTTACCGGTAGTGTGAATGCAGGTAAACAGGTGGCATTAGAGGCAGCTAAGCATTTAAAGAAAGTCGTTTTGGAGCTAGGTGGTTCTGATCCTTTTATTGTTTTGGCTGATGCTGATATCGATAAAGCCGCAGAAATTGCCTGTAAATCTCGGTTTAGCAATGCCGGTCAAGTGTGTGTAGCAGCGAAGCGTTTTATCGTCGTTGATGACATCGCGGACCAGTTTGTCGAGGCCTTCGTTGCGAAAGCGTCAAGGTTGGTACTCGGCAATCCGCTTAACGAATTATCGACATTAGCTCCGATGGCACGTGAAGACTTGCGGGATAACGTTTCGGCGCAAGTGATGCAGTGCATAGCGCAAGGAGCACGAATTCTGGCTGGCGGCGGTGCATCGCAGACTGGGTATTTCTATGAGGCGACAATACTCGATCATGTGACCCCAGACATGCTGGCTTTCAAAGAAGAAATTTTTGGCCCTGTAGCCGCTATCGTTCGTGTGCGTGATGAGTCAGAAGCGTTGGCCTTAGCCAATCAAACTGAGTTCGGCTTAGGTGCTAGTGTCTGGACACAAGACTTGGCCAAAGGTGAGCATTTTGCCCGTCAGCTCGAAGCGGGAGTGTGTTTTGTTAACCGCCTGGTAGGCAGTGATATACGTATGCCATTTGGTGGTGTGAAGTCCTCAGGATTGGGGCGAGAACTTGCGACAGAAGGTATCCGTGAATTTTGTAATGTTAAATCAATTTGGATTGATGGGTAGGCAGAAGTAATGAGACTCGATCGCTTTTTAACTCAAGCAGCCATGCTTACCCGCTCTCAAGCTAAAATTGTATTGCGCTCTGGTCGCGTAACAATTAATGGCGATGTGACTAAATCCGCCAGCTTAAAAGTGAGTGATACTGACGATGTTTGCTTAGACGAGAACGTATTAAGCTTACCGACGTTGTCATATCTGATGCTGCACAAACCGGCCGGTTATGTGTGCGCCAATGAAGACCCTGAACATCCCACGGTATTTGATTTGCTCCCTTTTGAACTGGCGCAGTCACCCTTAGGTGTTATGCATTGTGCAGGACGATTAGACCGAGATACCACAGGTTTAGTGTTGATTACGGATGACGGGCAATGGAGCCACCGCGTTACCTCCCCTAATTATGCATCCTATAAACGGTATCAAGTCGACTTGGCTGAGCCTGTTGACGATATTGAGGCAATGATCAGAATCTTTAAAGACGGCATTCAACTTAAAGGTGAGACTAAGCTTACACAACCTGCTGAATTATCCTTCAACACGCCCACAGAAGCAGAACTGTGTATTTTAGAAGGTCGTTATCATCAAGTTAAGCGTATGTTTGCTGCGGTCGGGAATCATGTGGTTAGCCTACACCGTGATAGGGTTGGCGAGGTTTCCTTAGAAACTAGCCTAGAAGAAGGCAGCTATCGACATTTGACCGATTCCGAAATGGCGAGTTTCCTTACAGAGGCCTCTACGGATGTAGCCGATGTCAGTTGAGCATATTGTTAATACAGAAGTCGATAATGTTATCCGACAGCACCAAGGACTTGGGCTTTGGTTTTTAGACGAACACGACTACGCGCCTCCTGCTTATCAACCGAACGGCTTGCTATTAATCACTAACCGCTACGATGTTTATCAGCGATTTGTTCAGGCTGGCTGGAATATCCAATTTTCAGATTGGGATACGAGCGGCTTAACGCAGCAAAGTTTTGATGTTGTCTATTATCGTATATCCAAAGAAAAAGCGATTGTGCACTGGATAATTAAGGCATCTCAACAGTTGTTGAAATCAAGTGGTCGTTTACTGTTGTTTGGCGCGAAAGGTGAAGGCTTGAAGGGATACTATGATCGAGTCAGAAAAAACGCTGAAATTGCCAATTGTTACAAGCTCGGAAAGAGCGCTATGTCTGCTTCGTTATCGGGTTTAGGTGCAGACCTACAGTCCACTATTGATGATAGCGATTACTCCGTTATTCGACGGATTACCCATCTTGGTGGTCAGGATGTCTTGAGCAAACCCGGTGTATTTGGTTGGCAGAAAGTGGATGCGGGTAGTGAGTTTCTCGCCGATAACTGGGATGAAGCCATAGCGCTATTGAGTGCCTCTGAAAAACCAAAACGGGTACTAGATCTAGGCTGTGGCTACGGTTATATCAGCTTACGTTATTGGCAGAGTTTAGATAATCATCAACGTGCGGTCACAACTATCACTGCAACAGACTCCAATGCGGCTGCCATTGCATGCTGTCACCAAAATTTTAAACAGTGGGCTGTTCAAGGGGTTGTAGTA
>JBLXCH010000066.1:0-16822 GCA_048265065.1 Motiliproteus sp.
GGTTGTAACGGAAAGGTGTCTGATCGGCGAGATGGCTGGCATAGGGTCGGTCCCTGGAGCTGTTTGTCAGTAGCATCACAGGGAAGGGCAGCCGTATCAGTAGACAATGAGAACTGTTGGTGTACCGGATTCTGGTAGGTTGAGGACGTAATACCACATCGCTGAAGCTGGTGAACTCGGGCATCAGAGCCAACGTATCGCATTTGTGGGGCGGCATCCGTAGTCGCCCATATTCGACGCTTTGTGCTGTGAATTCAACCGATCGACGCAACACATTGGGCGTTGAGCGGTCTCTATGCGCAATTCCCCGCGACAATGTACAAATAAAGGTAATCAGATCGTAGATCAACTGCTATTTTTGACGTACCATTACGTCATCGAATAACGTAAAAACCAACGTTTACGTTTAATCAATAAGTTCTATGACTATGAACACGACAGACACATCCGGGTACAATTATGCCTTCCCTGCCGTCCGTGGGAAGCAAGCTGGTCACTCATTCTATATCGCGACATGTCCTCTCCGTATCATTCCTAGAATTTTCATGTATGACGAAGAAGAGGTCCCGCCAGAGTTGCGCGCACAGCGTACTTTAAATAAGTCGCGCATTCCCGAAATGGTTCACTACCTCTTGGACAATCCGACTGACTACGTTTTCTCTGCTTTGACGGCATCTATAGGTAGCGATGTGCAGTTTGAAGAGTTTGATGGGACCAGCAACATGGGAATCCTGAAGGTATCTATGGATGCGCAGATTCTGATCAACGATGGCCAACATCGTCGCAAAGCGATTGAAGAAGCGATCAAGGAACGACCGGAATTAGGTCATGACAACATCCCGGTGCTGTTTTTTGTGGACGAGGGCTTAAAACGCAGCCAGCAGATGTTTGCTGATCTCAACAAGTACGCAGTAAAGCCAAGTCCGTCATTAGCGACACTCTATGATCATCGCGATCCGTCTTCTCACCTTTCCCGCTACCTTGCCACCGAGTCGATGCCCTTTAAAGGGCTCACGGAGATGGAAAAATCCAGCATCTCGGTGATGAGCAATAAATTGTTTACACTCAGCAGCATCAAACAAGCTACTCGAGCTCTGCTCAGCAAAGGCCCGAAGGATAGTTTCGACGAGAGCGAGAAAGTTACGGCATGTGAGTATTGGCAGGCGGTATACGACAACATGCCGGATTGGCAGCAAGTTCAGAACAAGGAAGTATCACCTGCTCGTTTGCGGCAAGAGTATGTGCATGCGCACGGTGTTGGCCTCCACGCATTAGGAATTCTTGGCAAGGACCTGCTGTGCGAGTCCCCTGATCAGTGGCAACAAAAACTGGCCAAATTGCGTGAGCTTGACTGGCGAAAAACTAATCCGGCATGGATCAAGCGCAGCATGATTCACGGAAAGCTAAGCAAATCAAATACCAGTATTCAACTTACATGTAATGCGCTCAAGTTGGCCTTGGGATTGAAACTCACACCCGAAGAAAAAGCGCTAGAAGAGCAGATAGCATAAATGAGTATTTTGGTTCAGAACCACGATCTTCAAGATTACGAAAACTTCATCAATCAGAGTCAATTCGCCGGCCGTAATCTTGCCGAGTTTGTATCGGAAGTACAGCGCATCTACTGCGCAGATAAACGCCCCTGGGTAATCGGTTTTAGCGGTGGTAAAGACTCTACGGCCATTATGACACTGGTGTACTTGGCTCTTCTTGGCTTAAATCCAGAAGAGCGCAGTAAATCTGTATTTGTTGTCTCATCCGATACTCTGGTAGAGACGCCAGTTGTAGTGGATATGATTACAGGTACTCTGAAACAAATTCAAGATGGTGCTCGTCGAGACAACCTCCCTATCACGACGCATATTGTAACACCCGAAACGGAAGATACCTTCTGGGTGAGCTTGTTAGGCAAAGGCTATCCAGCCCCCACACGACAGTTCCGTTGGTGTACTGAGCGGATCAAGATTGATCCGATCAGCCTGTTTATTAAAGAAAAAGTTGCCCAGTACGATGAGGTTGTCATTGTCCTCGGATCACGTAGTGCCGAAAGCTCCTCACGCGCCCAAGTTATCGCCAAGCACAAAGTGGATGGCTCACGCTTAGCTCGACATACTACACTGGCCAACGCCTTCGTATATACGCCGGTCGAGACCTGGGATGTGAATGACGTATGGGCATTGCTGCGAGGCGGCTACAAGTATTCCGATTTCATTGAGGAATGGGAAAGCCCCTGGGGCACCAGTAATTTACCCCTGTGGACGCTATACATGCATTCTTCCAATCAGGGGGAGTGCCCCTTGGTAATTGATGATAGTACCCCGTCATGCGGAAACTCTCGATTCGGCTGTTGGACCTGTACTGTCGTAACTAAGGATAAGGCAATGGAAAGCCTGATCGAAAATGGCGAAGAATGGATGCTACCACTGCTCCAGTTCCGGGATTTGCTGGCATCTACCAGCGAACCGGCAAACAAAGAGATTTTTCGTAATTTCAAGCGTCGAGATGGTCGGGTTATCTATCAGCGAGCTAAAAGTGATAAAGAAATCGGTAATGAGCGAAACATCGTTCCGGGCCCCTATTGGCTGACGTTCCGCAAACAGTGGCTTGAAGAACTGCTGTCGATCGAGAAGAAGATCAACGCAACGGGGCACCCTATTACACTCATTACCGAGCCAGAATTGCATGCAATTCGTCAGGAGTGGTTCAACGACCCCAATGAACCCGATTGGGAAGATTCGCTTCCTGAAATATATCGACGGGTTTATGGCAAGGATCTTAAATGGTCTGAAAATGACCAACCTCACTTTGATGCGGATGATGCCAAGCTGCTTCAGCAGCTTGGCGATGAATTTGATATTGCGCCTGCATTGATCAAAAAACTCATTGAGCTTGAGCTCTCCATGGAGGGACTCAGCCGCAGAAATGGCGTCTTCAACAAGATAGGCTCGCTGCTGAAACAGGATTGGGGAAGTTTGGAAAGTATTCAAGAAAAGCACTCACAGTGGCAAGCGAAGCACGAATTTGATCTTCATCAGAAAGAGATCGAAAAATATGAAATCGCTATAAGAGAAGTCGATGTGCTCCTGAAGCGAGAGCAGGAGGCTGACTTAATATGATTATCAAGACGCTGGTTTTACATAATTTCCGAGTTTTCCGTGGTGTTCATGAGGTTGACCTCGAGCCTACTTATGACCGTTTCGGCCAGGTCAAGCCGATCATTTTGTTTGGCGGCTTGAACGGGGCCGGAAAGACATCGATTCTTTCTGCAATTCGCACAGTATTGTACGGACGCCAGGCTTTCGGACGTGCGCTGAGTCAGAGCGAATACATCGAACAACTTGATGGGCTGATCCATAAGGGTGAGGGGCAAGGTGGCCGTCCGGACCAAGCGAGCATCGAACTTGTTTTCACCTTTACCCAAGATGGAGACGAGTGTGAGTACAGTCTGATTCGCAGCTGGAAGCGCGGTAAGAAAGACCGACTGAGAATCAGCCAAAATGGAGAACCCAGAACTGAGCTGAACTACGACCAATGCCAAGGCTTTCTCAACGAACTAATACCAGCAGGCATTGCCGACTTGTTTTTCTTTGACGGTGAAAAAATAGCTGAACTGGCGGAAGATGAGTCGGGAACGATATTGCAGACAGCTGTCCGGCGCTTGTTGGGTATCGACCTTATCGCTCGTCTAAAAAGCGATTTGGAGATTTATCTCAAACGGCATGGCGCGGAAGCTTTACCCGACAGAATCGTGAGTGAGCTAAATAAACTAAACAAAGAGCGCATATCTCTAGACCGCAAGGCTGAAAGCTATAGGTACGAAGCCGCATTGAAAGAGACAAGCATAACCGCCACTCACGAAAAGATTGCAATACTCGAAGTTGCTCTCAACTCTGAAGGTGGCGCGTGGGCCAGGACCAAAGAAAGCGAAACCGCCAAAGTTAAAACGTTGCACAAGGATAAGGATCGCTTGGAGAAGTCGATTCGTGCCGAGCTTGAAAACTTATTGCCTCTAGCTCTTGCCCCCAACACCATGAAAGCGCTTCTTGAAACCCTTGAGCAAGAAGCCATCTCAAAACGAAAACAAAGCGTCGCGGGGGAAATTCAGAGCCTGCACGATCAGCTCAAAGCCTCACTGAAGCGATTGGGTGCAATCCCAGCTACCGCTTTAGATGCTATTGACCAATGCTTTGCACGTCAACTCGAGTCGCAGCCCCAAAATAACGCAGCTCTAGACTTGTCAGATCGCCAATTCCGAGTGCTCGAACAGCAGTTTGTGGAAGCCACCCAATCTTCATGCGCCCGTTTTAATACAGACAGGAAGACCCTGGCTGACACGGAGTACGCCTTGGATCACGCTTCACTGAACATTGAACGTGCTCCCGAACAGGAGCAACTACAGGATGCGTTCAATCAGATCAGAGTACTTGAACGTCAACGCGTTCAGTATAAAATGGACTATCGACAAGCATTGCAGGATGCCAAAGACACCTATCGCAAAGCCATGGAACTGGCGAGGAAGGAGCAAAAGCTGCACGATAAACATCGTGCGGCTACTAACAGCTCCGATGCCGTTAACAACGCCCAAAAAGCCTTGTTACTGTTAGATCGTTTTTCCGAGCTACTGACCCATGCACGTGTTAAAAAGCTAGAAGTAGAGTTCATCAAGTCCTACCAGCAGTTGGCTCGTAAAGATGATCTGCATATGCGGGCACGCATCAATCCACACACATTCGACGTTGAGCTTGTGGATGAAAGAGACCATGTGATCAACCGCAAGGCGCTTTCGGCCGGTGAAAAACAGATTTACGCCATCGCAGTACTTGAAGCCCTGGGACGCACTTCAGGGCGCAAACTGCCCATCATCATTGATACGCCGCTGGGACGTCTGGACTCACACCACCGGGATAAGCTGGTCCGCTTCTACTTTCCCGATGCTAGCCATCAGGTGGTCATCCTCTCAACGGATACCGAAATTGATAACGGCTATTTCGCGGAGCTGGAAGATGATATTTCTCACGCCTTCGAGATTGTGTTTGATGGGCGCACCAAGTCATCAAAACTGACTGAAGGCTATTTCTGGAAAGCCGCGCAACAGGAGGCAATCTGATGCTACCTAGAACCATGCGCCTGAAACGGCAGACAGAAGAGCAGCTGAAAAAACTAAAAGCCTATACTGGGGTTACTCCAAACGTATCCTCCCGGATTGCATTCTTTCGATCTCTAGAGAGTGGATTTCGCTTTTCTGGTGAGTCAATCAATTTGGATGGTTCCTTGGTGCTTGATAAGGTAACCTGGTTGGGAGATCTCGAACTGGTAATAGAAACGTTGTTAAGAAAACATTACCCAGCGCTTAGCTCTAAAGAGTTCGAGCAAGCCTGGGCGGCCCATGTGGAGGATGGGATTTCCAGTATTCGGAATTTAAGGAGTTTGGGTGATTTTGCCGCAGCTTTGTAGCTGCGGCGTAATTATCATCAACCAATAAAATCAATGGACGTCAGCTGCATTCATTATTTGTTCTGCATCTTTTCCATTTATTTCATCTTTATTAATAAGACCTGTCTTCAACTTAAGAACATCAACGACTCTTTTCTTAGTAGCACTACGAGCACTAAAGAATTCGCCCTCAAACTTTACATCCACAAGACATGACAATGTGTCAGAAAAATCAATATCCTTTGATATTTTAATCTTCTCAGACATTATCAATTCTTTCAAAAAAGAAAATTGCGCCGCAACGCCGACAGTTCTGAATACGATATTATCAACAGATTTATCAGTCCATAGATATTTCTCAAGAGCACAAAAATAATTTTCCAGTATTATTTTAATAGCACTATCATTACCATCTATGTAGTATTTTCTCAAAGGGTATCTATTGTTATCACTTAAATCCTTCCTACTACCGTAGCCAACGATTTTTTTCTTGTTAACGATATATTTATCGGCCTTAGGATTACCTGAAATAAGAGAAACAACGCCTTCTATAAATGCAGCTGATGATATTGACCATTCAGCCGCTTCGTCCTTCTTAGAATTATCCCCACCCTCTTCATGGATCGTCTTATTTGATTCTTCTTTATTTTGCAACTTTTTTATAAGTTTTATTCGACCCTTAAAAGGCCCATTATCATTAAAGTACCTAGACAACTTTACTGCCAGAATATCTGGCGACCACATCATGCATTCAGACTCATCTAGTTGATATCCAAAAAGCTGATATGCCAAACTTTTGTCTACTTTCTGCTGGTTGAAATTAATAGTTGAAAATACATATGCTTGCATAGACGGCGGCAGATCAATAAAGATAGCACAAGGAAGATTCATCAAAATTCCTGACTTCTTAAACCCATTTACTCTATGCTGCCCATCTATGATTGAGCAAAGCTTCAAATTCTCATCTGGCACTATGATTTCATAGATATCATCACCTATCTCTTCTACTCTCCAACGCTTATCCTCATCAACCTCCAGCTCGTCTGTTTCATAGTAGTTTGCTGAAAGTATTATTGAATTTGGGAATGCTGCATTATACGTTTTGATGTAGTCACGAATTTCTTCGACCCTTTTATCTCTCAACTCTCGTTGACTACCACTCAGACTATCATCTTGAAACCCAGCTGCACGTGAATACGTGAAATTAACGAGTGAATTAGACTCTATAGATGCAACAAAAAATTCACCTATTGGCTGTTCAACCCTTATTGCTTTGAATTTTTTCACAGACCAGGACCTCCGAACTCATCTTCACTCACACGGGATCCATCTTTACTAAGATTAGGATTGAGGTCTTTCATTGCAGCACGATTAATAGCTCTAAACTTCGGTCTATTAATATTTACAAACAACCATAAAAGGAGAGTAGAAGCCAAGCCATACATCAAATAGTCGTCACTTGCCAAACAGAAAAAAGATAATATAAAAGCAAGAGACCACACAAAAAACGCTGCATGTTTGCTCAGTATTGAACTATAATCCTCATCATTCTGAATATTTTCAGAATCTTCAATATCTTTTCCTTTCTCCTCAAAGAAGTATTCAGTAGCCATATTCCCTAGCGTTGCAACACAAAATGTAAAAACAGACATATTATCCAATATAGATAAAGCTCCATCAAACTCATTAGTAGAAGACGTATAGAATGGTGAAAATGGAATCCATATACCCATCGTTCCCAGTCCTATTGCGATTACAGAGAACATTATATAACTAGGGTTAGACAATATATTTATAGCAGATGAAATAAGCGCTTTTAGCAGTCTAATCCACCCAGAAAACCTTTTAAAAAAGGCAGCATTGCTTGAAATCAGCCGTTTCGAAAACATTTTATTAAGACCTAAATTCATAACATCTCCCAAAAAGCCAAATCTTTAATCTTCTTAATATTCTTCTTCCCATCCACATACAGACTATGGTGTTTCTCCAGCCGGCGAATATGGTTCGAATATGCTTCTTCGTCCTGCTTGCTCTGGGTATTGAATATCGCCTTGACCTCTTGGGACCTGATATTCGCCACTTGATGGATAATCCAGGAGAGGATCAGGCTGGAATAGTCGTTGTCCCCGGTCTTGAAGTGGGTCAGTTCCTGGGTGGAGAGGATGGTACCGACACCAAACTCCCGCCCCTCCTTAAGAATCTTTTTCAGGCTCTCGAAGTCCTGGGACATGAAATTGTCCGCCTCATCCACCAACACCAGCTTGGAGATCTGTCGGTACTTACCGTCCAACTGCGAACTGCCATGCTGATGCATCTGGGTGTAGAAGAGGTCCAGGGTCAGGGCCACCACTAGATTCTGGATCTGTGGATCGTAACCGGAGAGATTGATCACCGTGATCCCTTCCACCAAATCGTAGAGCGACCGGGTTTTGCTGGTATCCGGCTCGAAGATTTCGAAGCTCATCAGGTCGTCGAGGGCGGCGTAGAGGGAGTCCTGCTCCACCTTTTCCTGCTCCTGATAGCGCGCCCAGACATCGTTCAGTGTCGGCACAGGCCGGGACCAAGTACTACGCTCCTGCGGTGAGATCCCTGCCGCCTCGTAGGCCTCCATCACCAGGGTACGGATCCTATTCTGCTGCTTGTTCCCCAACCCGAAGGCCTTGGCCAAAGTCGTGCGAAATAGGTTGGCGGTATGCACCGGCTGCATCGGCCGATCACCGAATAGGGCGAAGGGGTTGAAAGGCAGATGATAGAGGTCGAACACTTTAGCATCGGTCGCTTGGACAAAGTCGTCTTTGACGTAGTCCGCCTTGTAATCAAAGATCAGCACACCGATCGGTTTTCCGTCGACGTTCTGCCCCTGGTTCCGATAGATCTGAGTGATCAAGGACTTGGTGAACTGGGTCTTGCCGGTCCCCATGGTACCGATAATGCCAGTATTGGTGTTGAACAGCATTTCGGTGTTGGTCGGTTCCCAATAGACCGGTTGCTGATCGATCACGTCGGTACCGAATTGAACCCGTAACGGCTCGTATATAGCTGGAGTTTCGGCCACTCGATCAAACTCACAGGGGGCGTTACCGGCTTCCGAATCGATTTTCTCTGGAGCGTAACTGAACTGGTCGCTCTCAGCAGAAAGATCCACTACCTTGGCAGGTTCGCACTCTGCCGCGCCTCCTTTGGACTTCAAGAAATAAGCCTCAGGCACGTGCAGCATGTTTTTATCGACAATTATGGACTTGAGCTCCCGGTGGGGAGTCTTAACGAGCTTGTCCAGATACCCCATGGGAAGCTCGATCTGGAGCACCTCGTCGATTACGACATAGCTCTCCTGAGGGCAGCTACCACCTTCAATATGGGCCACCACTACTCCCTCGGGATAGTCGTCTAGCTGCCCCAACTGATAGTCTCCTTCTAACCAAAACTCCCGCTGTGCAAGGAAGGGTTCGAAGTAATCCTCGGCGAAGACATCATAGAGCTGGTATTTTTCCACCTGCAGCAGAACCTGGCGGACAAAGAGCGCACGGTATAGGCGGGACTCCAAGCTATCGTTACCGAGTAAGTCTCGCTCCATATAGCGCTTGAGTTCCAGCGTCTGAGTACGCGCCTTGGTAAAATCGGGACGCGCGCCGGTCTTCACTTCGACCGGCAGAAGGTAAAGTCGATTACCCTTGAATCCGGCAAACAGGATGTCATCTGAGATTGCACCTTTGCGCAACTGGCGGTTGTAACGGGAGAAGTCGCTGTCGGACATAGCCAGACCGATATTTCCGGCCACACGGATCATTTCGGCCACCGATAAGGGTATCCAAGTGATGTCGGATTGCGCCAGTAAGCAAGCGATCACCTTGTAGGCCCCGATGATGCCGCGCTTTGCCTTCTTCTCTCTAGCAGGGTCAGTTACCAGTCTGAGCAACCATTCGCCGTTAAAAGCATTGAATTCGCTTATTAGGTTGTCGCCCCCTTCCTCCAAAACATGCTTGTAGAGGTCGACGCGTTTGGTGACCGTAATGGCGTCGTAACCCGAAGAACTGGTGTACTGGTCGGAATAGTGAATCAGGATGACACCCTTAGTGCTTTCGAAAAAGGAGAGTGTCACCTTGGGGTCGATGATGGTGGTCCATACCGAGCTGTCGTAGGAGCGGTTGAGGAGTTCGCGAAAATCCTCGCTGACGGCCAGGCTGACTGCGGAATGGTCATGGTATATAGCGTTGGGCGACAATGCCGGCTGCATCAGCGAACCGACCAGTTTGGCCAGTTGCAGGTGGGGCTTATCCTGGCAGTTGACCCCCTTCAACCCGAAGGCGGTGAAATAGCGACCGTGTTCACTGCGGGACGACTCTCCGTTGAGCAGCCCCCCGCAGGCGACGCCTGACAAGTGTCTCTCGATACTGTTGGGAACCGCTTCCACCCGTTGGTTGTTCTTAAAGAAGGTGAGATGGGCGTAGGACTGTTCCGGCTGATCACCATTACGAAATTTGCTGAAGGTCAGTCGGGTACGCAACAGGTCGACGATGGTATCGGCATTGCGGCGGGCAGCCCCCTTATCGAGTAGATAGCGTGTCTTGATCTCATCGTAGGCGCCCATCTCGGCGAAGCGATCAAACTCCGTCTCACCAAACTCGTCGTCGTAGAGGCTGACATGAATATGCAACCCCTTCTCCAAATGAGTCTGGTAGTAATCCAGAATTCCCAGGAACAACTCGCGGTTACCACCGTTGTTGACGGAGTTGATCAGCAAGGGGGCATCTTCAACCTGGCGGAAGAGTTCCCTGAAGGTCGTCGTAAACTCTTCCATCTTCTGACGCACCAGTTGCTGCACGAAGTCGAAGCTGGTCTCTTGCTGAGGGACGACCTCCAGCCAAAACGGGTTTTCCTCGACCACCTGTGTGTAGCTGAATCCCTGATGAGGATCGTACAGATAGGGGATCAACCCTCGGGGGTTCAACCGACTGCGGGTTACGGCCGGGAGTTGCCTGAAGCTCCGGTTCTCCTCGTCTGCTCGGATTTGGTCGATCAGATGGAGGTAATAGGCCAACATCAAGGGGTGGAAGGGGGTGAAGTACTCTTTGCCATCGAGGTTAGCGAAACCAAGCCGTAGTGCCAATCGATGTTCACGGCTCAGCGTATGACCGGTGGGAATCGAGGCGAGATAGTCCCGGTAGGCGATGACTAGGGCCTTGCCCGTTTCGACCAATTCGGGACCCCAGCTGGCGAGAGATGGCAGGGTTTTACGCGCCTTGAAGTAGTTCAACAACGTTTTGTAGGCCTGGTAGAGTGGGAGATCCACCGCTTCTAGCTGTTTCGCCTCTAAGCCCCGTTCCTGATCCTCGCTCCACCACAACAGTTCGTCGTCGATCATGCTGGCTTCGACGATCAGCAACTTCTTCCTCAGGAACAGCGGCTCCGATTCCTGGTTGTCAATTACAACTGTCTCTTTATTGCGTCTATATAGGCCATTGTAACGATCATCCTTCAACAGCTGGCTAAAACGTCCGGGGTCGAGCAACAGCGGCAAATGCAGGCTCTCTCTACTGGACTCCCCCTCCACCTGGATCGGCAGTTCGATGCCCTCGTTGCTGAGCGTAAAACGAACCTCGTCCGATTCTTCGTAGAGCTGCTGAAAGTCAATAACACCGACGCTGCCCAAGTCGATCTTCTCACCGCTGTCCTGAAGTATCCGCACTTTGGTGCTATCAGGGTTAACCGACAGCGACAGCTCCTCAGCCTGTAGGATCAAGGCATTTTGGCTGCGACTTACCAGATAGTGGTTGAGCAGTGGGTCCAGATGGAAGAGCCCCTCCCGAATCACCATGCAATGGAAACTGTATCGCTCATTACTTCGGTCACGATTTAGCCGTGCGGAAAAGAAATAGGGGTTGCCATCGCAGCTTCCGGATAGCGTAAACACAGTTCTGGTGCGGGAGGCTTGGTGTTCTACGTCGATCCGGTGCGCAGCTGCCTTCGGCTGCAGCAACAATTCCCGCTGTCCTATACGCTGGCCACTGAACTGTATACTGAATGAAAAGCACGGCTGATCCTCAGGCATCAGGATAATGACATGCTTTTCCCGTAGTCCCGACGCTGTCTCTTTCTTGTTGCGCTGATGGAGCTGGCATAACAAGCTACTAAAGCCGTCAAATTCGACAAAGTGCTGCTTCTGCTTCTCGATCTCTTCTAGAAAGGCGCCATAGTCGAGCTGAGGCCACGGCACTTCGGCACCCTCGCCAAAGTGTTTCTGAATAAACTTGCTGCCGAACTGGGTTAACCGCTCTTCCAGTTCGTTGGGGTAGTGTTCGACTGCAAATTCTATTTCTGCCCTGAGTTGGCGATTCCGTTCCAGGCGATGTTCGACCTGCTTTTCGTCATCATTGTTCAGGACCATCTGATCATTGAAAAGCCCTAGTTCATCAAAGCGCAAGTCGCCATCCACCATCGCCTCATAGAGATGGCGGAAACCAAATACGCTGGAACCGTCCTCCGTAATCATCCTCACTTGGTGTTCAAGTAGGCAGCGGGACACGACCTGACTTGATAGGCTAGCCTCGATCAGCGATTCTAAGTGGCCCTTGATAACTGGCGGGGACCAGACTGCCTCTCCCCCTCCCAGATTGAGGGCGCTGTTGACCAAGGTGTCGAGAAGGCTGTTGTGGATGATCAACAGCGCTGAGTTCTCAAATTCTCCTTCTTGCGCCGCTACCCGGTCTCGCAACATAGAAATGTAGTTCTCGGTGTAGCAGCCCTGCAAGACATCACATTGTTCTTGATGCCCCACAACCAGCAATCGAATTCTACCCAGACGCAGGTGGGACAACTCCTGCCCGGAAAACTCGAGAGTGCCGTCTCGTTCGAAAAACAGCTGCGACAGAAGTTTTAGCGTGTTCTCGGGATCTGGAGATTTGAACTGGAAGCGCGCCCCTCTTTCGATACGTTGCATAAGCCAGTCGCGTAGTTTCTCGACCAGAAAGTCCTCAAAGGGTTTTACGGACATAAACGGCGTCTCCACTATCGCTCATGCGTTCCACATTACCGACCCGTTCATAGAAGCTGATCAGGGCCTGTTCGGACTGGCGGTCAAACCAGACTCCCCGTTGACGAAACTCGCCGAGCAATGCCTGAAATTGCAATTGATCGCGGTCACCGACGGCAAGATTGGTCAGCAATAACAGGTAGTCTTGATTGAGGATCAAAACACGCCCCGAACGGCCCCGGGACTGGATGAAGTGTTGGGCGATATTCTCCTCAAACGCCGTAACGTATCGTCCATTGACCGTGTACTGACTTGATCCCCGCTTGTTGAACACCTCTTTTGCTAATCCGCTCAATGTTTTGATCATTTCCTTCACGGTATCGGGGTAGGGAGAGTGCTCTCTTAGCCCTCGCTTTTGTCGATAGCTCTCGGCAAACAATTGCAAATCCTGGCACAGTCGCTTCTGTTCTTCATCTCCCAAGGCGGTCATATATTCGACAAACCGCCATAGAGGGTAGCGATAACCCGTTTTATCCTGCGGCTGGTTAAAATATTCCGTCAGCGATAGAAGTGGAAAAAGATCGATGACCTTTTCTTTCAGCCAGGGAAATGAGTTCCGAACTTTTTTCCGGTCGAGGCTGGCTTTTTCGGTATCGAGAATAAAGTGCAGCGGTTTACTCTCAGGTAGGGTGCTCCATTCATTGATATTCAGTGCCAGTTGAGAGCAATAGAGGAAAGCGTAGAGAGTCAAAAAGGCCTGGATCTTCTGTAGCAGATAATTAGGATGACCCGCGAGAAATCTCAGGTCTTTTGAAAACTGCTCGGCAATAAAGGGCAGATACGCCGCTTCTTGCGTATCGACAGACTGACGCCTAAGGTGATCACGGAGTTCAGCCACCAGTTCAACTTCCAGGAAGTTTACGTCCGAACAAAGCGCATCCGCTACCGGGGTGAATTCAGTCGACGATAGGAGGCTGCCGAATAATCGACTCAGGTGTTTGTTACCGGCCCCCGTCCCCTCTCCAGCCTTGAAGAGCAGGAATTCTGGCGAGACCTTGTATAGACCTTCTCCCTCGAAATACATCCGCTCCAATAGCTGGTTAAAGGAGCGGTCACTGAGCTTTCCCTCTAACCGGGCCCTGCAATCTTGTTGAAACTGCCCCAAATCATAGTCACCGGCAAGTGCCCTCCCCATGAGGGCACTCATTACCGAACCCGCGACAGCCTGGTAATCAAATTGATGCCCCTTGTTGCGAAACGGGAGGAAATGGTTGATAAAATTTCGTTCTTGAATGGCCTGCTCCGAAAGGGCGGCCAGATTCTCCACTATGCTCATATAGCGCCTCCGACCACAAACTCATCATCCTCTTTTTCGTGAGTCAACGTCAGCTGTCGGTCATCGCATAGGAACTGCAATGTCCTGGCCTGGTTCGCCACGCGCGCGATGTCCTCAATAACCTCTTCCAGAATCACGATCGTATTCTTATCGTGCTTATTGGGGCGATAGCCGTTGTTGATCTTCAGGGCCAGCTCCAAAAAACTAACATTGACGGGAAAGGGATGGAGTTCATGCTCCCCCAGTTTTAAACAAACGTAAAATTGATAGATTCCCTTGGGTCTGTTCTCTTGGATTCGTTTGAAATCCGGTTTCAATTCGGCCAGGGCGGAGACAACTACACCATTGTGCTCGGAAAGGAAAATCTGCTTTTGGTAGGTCAAGCTTGGGCATAGTCGATTCCCGAATCCAAGCAGCGCTGCGATGATGTCCTGCTGATACACTTGGCGAAGCGCTTGCTTCTCCTCACCGCCGCCCGAATACCTGTCATGCATTCGCCAAAACCGAACATAATGTTCGTACAGAGGACGTTGAAAATCCTGTAGGTAGGTTCGGTGAAAATTGTTGCCAATCTCGATACCTTGTAGCAGGTAGAAGGCTCTGAGCCATCCACCAGGCTTCAAGGAGTCAATGCCATATTTTTGTATGCAGGCCGCTTTAAACTCTTCAAAAGCCGGTTCTTCGATGGTTAACGACTGCTGGACCAAGAACTGATCAATTCGCTGGGTTCGTATGGCACAAGGATCAAAATGGCTGAGAATATCGGCCAACTCATTGGTGCCTTTCAGAAACAGATTGTCAAAAAGAAAGTCAGGGCCACAGACCAGATGATGGATAAAGTCGAGAATGGTCCGGGCCGTCAAGAACTGATCGAATTTTAAGCGAGCCTTCAGCAGCACATCGACGAGTTGTTCTCTAACGCTCTGCTCCTGAAGTAGGCGATAGTTTTGGCAAAGCTGAAATTCTTCCCCTTCACCGCAAGCCTCGACGTAGGCTTGATAAAGGGGGTTGTCGGCAACCGGGCTGACCACTCGCTCGAGTAACAAGGAAATGAACTCGGACGAGTCAGTCTTCTCGTCGTTTAAGGCAAACTTGGGATAGTTCTCGAAGTTCAGGAACAGGTAGTCGGAACTTGAGCAGCCCCGTTCGGTGAAAGAAGTTATAGCCGACTTGATCTGGCAGTGACGCTCAGCACCTTCAGTCGCATAATTGAACAGCATGCCGATATTGATGCCCACCACCAGGTTTTTTTGCTTTTCTCTATGCTGATCAAATACTTGATTCAGCGTTTCAATCGCATTCTGGTCCGGCTTGAAGCTATGAGTAGCATCAACATGGAACATGAAGCGATCTTCATAATCCCGGTAGTAGCGTCTTAAGATCTCTGACTTGCCATCACCACTGGAGCCACAAAGAAAAATGATAGAAGAAGGCTCAGCATGCGAATCCAGTGCGACCTTAAAGTCCCGTTCGATGTCGGTTTCTATGTAGAGATAGTGCTTTAACTTATCCGCGTCTTCTGGGGCATGCCCTAGCGTACTCACGGCCTGGGCCGAAGAACGAGCCAGCGTATCCAGCAGCCTTTTGAATTCCATACTCTACTTCCATGAAGAGGACGGCTTCCTTTCCAAGGAAGGCGTACAGAGCCTATCGGTATACCAGTCAACGAACAAAGCGTATCACAATCCCATATGGAATCGCTTCCACTTAGTAAACGTTCGTTCCAACGCGTCCTCTCGTGCCGGATTTTCCCGCAATAAGCTGGCCTTCCATTCACTGAGGAGGTAGCACCATGAAGCAAGCTCGCAGAACCCCCGAATAGTGGTGAATCCTGATCGATCAGTGAAAAGGTAGCGGCCTGTCCACCCACCGGCCCCCGGTTCTGCACTGACCAAGGCATCGGCTACGCCAGGTTCTGCGCCTGGTACAAGCGACTGACAGAAGCGGCGACCGAGCCGTCGGAGCCCCAGGCAAGCTTTATCTATCTGGGAGTGCTGAGCGCCGGCGGTTCAGCGCCCGTCTGGCACATCGTTTTGAGTCTCGGCAACGGCGTCGAACTGCGCTTGAGTCGAAATTCTGGAAATTTGGGGACGGAATTCTGGGGACAGTATACCTATTACCCAACTCAGCAATGTCGGCTTTGTACCGAAGCCCCACTCCCGGGCTCTTGCAAGTTTGATTACAATTTATGGCGGGTGGGACACATTCAGAGATCAAAGAAAACGGCCCCGAAGGGGCCGTCAAGGTCGACGTTTTTCAGTTCGCCATTTGCAGTGCCAGTGCCACTTCCACCGAATCTCCAACCTGGTTGAGGACATCGTGTCCGGACTTCTGTACGTCCCTCAGCGTGTTCAGCGATATCGTAATCTTCTTGGCCATCAGCCCCAGGCAGGTCATCTGCGAGGTGGCCGCAGGGGCATGATGATGCTCCAGAAAAGGCGGGGCATGCACCTCCCCCGGTAGAGTTGATGTCAGGCCCCTGGGTTGGGATGAATGCGGATCAGTACTCGTCTGGCAGCAGCAGTGTAGTCACACTGCGATCCCATTCGGTGATGATCCAGAGCTTCAAGGTTAGTGTGACCTGGTAGGACGACAACAAGCGATCCCCGTTTTTGAGGGCGGCATCGTTTTGTTGCCGGTCGTCGTCGCTGAGATCGCCCCAGTCACCGTTGAGGTGGCGCTGGAGATAGGGCACGGCATCGAAGACGCCGCGTTGTATCAGGTCGCTCACGCCGGTGGTCATAACGACCTGGCCGGGTTGGACGCGTGGTTGATAGGAAATGGCCTGTGCCATGGTGATTACCTCTCGAAGATAAAGGGCCACGGCACCCCAAGGGGATGACGGGGCCCCGGTGGGTGGATGAAGGAGACGGCAAGCCGTCTGGGCGACAGGAACAGGGAATGGTCAGTACCAGTCCCCGTGTCAGGCTTTTAGCTTGCGCAGGCCATCTGCAAGCAGCCAGAGTGCGCGGTTGAGCCGCACGTTCTGGTCGATGCCCTGGACAGGCCGTGTGCGCTGTTGGCGGCCGTTGGCGTTGCGGCCGGTCAGGCCGCCTTTGATGAGGTTCTCCTGAACCCTGTTG
>JBLXCH010000067.1:0-16815 GCA_048265065.1 Motiliproteus sp.
CATATGCTCCCTCGGTGCTTGCAGGTAATAGCCTTGGATATAGCCGATACCGCTCATGAAGAGCTTACTAATCACTGAGGTATCTTCAACCAATGGCGCTATAAGTATTTTCTTTTGGTTTTTAACGGGTTCGATAAGGCGGTCGAAGGTTTCGTGTTTACTGTGATCTGAAAGCTCCTTAATAAAATTGCCGTCTAACTTAACAAAGCGTGCTTCCACTTGCTTTAGCACCGACTCCGAGTTGATAGAGCTGCCGTAATGTTTAATGCAGATCTGCGCTTTCAGTTTAAGTAAGCTGCTGGCCAGTTGATTGCAGTTGCTTAGTCTCTCAGTCATATCCGTTTCACCAAGCTGGAAAATGAGTTGCTCGGCGTTTATGTCAGATTTGCTGAACTGCTGAGCAAGCCATGCAGGAAACTGCTGATCATCAATCGTGCGTCCAGTAAGGTTGATAAATAGCGTGTTTTCTTTACCGCCTTGTTTTGCTTCACTTAATTGTTTGATGCTTTCGCGAATCACCCAGCGGTCTAGCTCAATGCTGATGTCATCGTGATTTAGCATATTGATAAATTCATTAGGTGATATTTGATTGTTGTTTTCATCAAGCATCCGCAACAACACTTCGTAATAGCTTTTTTGTTCGGCGCAAAGGCTAACTACGGGTTGGAATAGCAGTTTCAGCTGGCCTTTGGCAACAGCGCTTGCGAGCTCTTCACTGGTAATGCTGTCTTCAGCAACATCTTGAACGCCATAAATGCTTACGCCATTATTGATTTCTGAGGCCGTGGTGATCGCCAGAGAGATGACCATATTGGCGTCAAAGCTGTCAGGGCCAATAGTGACAACACTGATGCTGCTTTCTAGCATATAGGGTTTGCCGTTAATGACCGTGGCTTCTTCAGTCAGTGCTTGATGAATTTGGTCAGCCAGTATTTTTGCTTTATCTCGGTCGGGGTTGCTGAATAAAACACAGAAGGCGTTTTCTTGATAGCGAACCAAAATGTGTGCGCGGTTGATAATGCTTTTGATCTGGTTGGCGGTGTTGCGCATTAAGTTATCTTGAATGCCAAAGTCGTCATCGGATATCGTTGTAGGGGCTTGTTCAGGCTTAATGTAAATCAGGTAACTGTTGCTACTGTTCTGTGCACATTGAGAGATTTCTCTGTCTAGTTGCTTGTGCAGATATAGGTGGTTTTTCAAACCGGTTAAATGGTCATCTTCGCTAGGCTTGATCGGAGCAATAGCGCCGCTTGCAGGGCTTAACCTTATCTCTACACAACTTGCTCGTTCAAAGCGTGTTTGTTGTAGCTGAACTTGTAGTGGCAAACTCGTTTTATGATAAGACTGCAAAGGAAGGTCTGCTGTCATGTTGCCATCTGGCTTGTCGGTGACTGCGGTGAGTAGTTTTGCTAGTTGAGGCTGATGAGTCTCAGTCACAATCGATTCAAGCGTTTGCCCTAGGAGTGGTGAGGGGTCTGCAAAAAGTAGCAGTTCGGCGAAACTCTGGTTGGCAAAGATAAATTGCCCGTCGCGATTTAAATAAGCAATTGCTTTCTCGCTGTCTTCGAGTAATTTGCGGCAGCGTTGCTCAGTTTCCTGTAAATAATATTCCGCTTGCCGGCGTCGGCGTCTGTTCTCGTTATGCTTTAGTTCTCGCTGAATTGTAGAGGCCGCTAGCAAAGGTTGTGACTCAATAATAATGTTGTTCACAAGCGGGTTTTTGTTGTCGGTCACTTGCTGGTCGAAGTTCACATCAGGGTAGGCACAAATGATACGAGTGTCTTTGTTGCTGGATGTGATAATGGTCGATATGGTGTTTAGGTTTGAATCGTCATTTTGAGCAAACACCAGCAAGCTGATGCTTTGGTTATTAATCGTTTTTTCTAAATCATTGCTGCTATTTATCGAGATTAAATTACAGTTGATTCTTAATTGTTTAATTTGCTGGGAAAGGTTTTTTGTGGCTTCTGATGGTAGCCCGAATAATATGATCGAATGCTGCTGTTTGAGTTTTTGCATAATGTTGTTTGGCACAATAAAAATAGATTTATCGCTTTAGTAACAAGTAATCAGCGATTGTGAAAATAACTGAAATAAAAATGTATGTAGATTTCACGAACATGTAGATATAACGAAATAGTAGTCACTATAACGGCTGATTGTAAGTAAAACTAAGCGTTAAAAGGCGTGGTTAAACGTCATCGTAGCTTATTGCTGCAACATTTAAGCAATTTGAGTATTCAGGAACAGAGGAATATCTTGCTGTGCGAACAGTCTTGGGTTTTGGTTGTTAATTAGTGAGATGGCTGGGGTAGCAGGATTCGAACCTACGCATGACGGGATCAAAACCCGTTGCCTTACCGCTTGGCGATACCCCAGTAAAGATAGATTTGAGGGTGTAAATCTATAAGAAGAATGGTGGCTATGACTAGATTCGAACTAGTGACCCCATCATTATGAGTGATGTGCTCTAACCAACTGAGCTACATAGCCGCCGTATTGAGGCGCGAATTATTCTCTTTTTTGGTGCCTCTGTCAATAAGATTGCAGGGGTTTTTTAGGAATTTCCGCGCTAATGATTTTTCGTTTACACGTTGAATCTGAAGTGAATTACATCGCCGTCTTTAACAATGTACTCTTTTCCTTCTAAACGCCATTTACCCGCCTCTTTTGCACCCTGTTCACCGTTAAAATTGATAAAGTCGTCGTAGGATACAATTTCTGCACGAATGAAGCCTTTTTGGAAATCGGTGTGAATCACTGCTGCTGCTTCAGGGGCTGTCGCACCCACTTTTACGGTCCATGCACGAACTTCTTTTACGCCAGCGGTAAAATAGGTTTGAAGATTTAAGAGCTCATAACCAGCTCGGATAACACGATCAAGGCCTGGTTCAGTCATTCCTAGGTCGTTTAGAAATTCCAAGCGCTCTTCATCTTCAAGCTCGGCAATTTCAGCTTCCAGCTTGTTGCAGATAACAACAATTTGAGCGCCTTCTTCTGTGGCGAGATTTTTAACCGCATCAAGGTGAGGGTTGTCTTCAAAGCCGTCTTCATCAACGTTGGCGATATACATGGTGGGTTTTGCTGTCAGCAGATTTAGGCGTTTCACCATGATGGTTTCATCATCATTCAATGATAACGAGCGAACTGGTAAGCCTTCATTCAGGTGAGGGAGAAGCTTCTCAAGTATTTCTTTAGTCTTAATGGCATCCTTGTCGCCGCTTTTTGCAACACGGACGACTTTTTGTAACTGTTTTTCGACAGACTCTAGGTCGGCTAGTGCTAGTTCGGTGTTGATAACATCGATGTCAGACAGAGGGTCGATTTTATTTGCAACGTGAATCACATTGTCATCTTCGAAGCAGCGAACCACATGAGCAATGGCGTCAGTTTCACGAATGTTGGCGAGGAACTGATTGCCTAAGCCTTCGCCTTTTGATGCGCCTGCGACCAAACCTGCAATATCAACAAACTCCATGGTGGTTGCGATAACTTTCTCAGGATTGACGATAGCTGCAAGCTTGTCTAATCGAGGGTCTGGCATGGCTACAACGCCAGCGTTAGGTTCGATTGTGCAAAAAGGGAAGTTCTCAGCACCGATGCCTGCTTTGGTGAGCGCGTTGAACAGGGTCGATTTACCGACATTTGGCAGGCCTACAATTCCGCAATTAAAACCCATGATAATGTCCCGTTTTGATACTAATCTGTTGTTAAGCTTTGAAGGTGTGTAAGCGATTCATGGCGCTGGATAGCCCTTGATCGCAGAGTATCGGTAAGCACTGCAATGACTCATCAATGGCCGCTTGCATTAATGCTCGCTCGCTAGAGGGTGCTCTACCCAATACAAAATTGTGAACCAGTTTAGCGTTACCAGGATGGCCGATACCAATGCGTAAACGCAAAAAGTCCTTGTTACCGCCAAATTTGCTGATGATGTCTCGAAGACCGTTGTGGCCGCCGTGTCCTCCTCCTTGCTTAAGTCTTGCAACGCCTGGGGACAAATCTAGCTCATCATGAGCGACTAAAACGCTTTCCACAGGGATTTTGAAATAGCTAGCAAGTGCTTGAACGCTTTGACCACTAAGGTTCATAAACGTTGTAGGAATGAGAAGGTGTAATTCGTGAGAGCCGAGAAACGCTTTGGCGTATAAACCGTGGTAGCGTTTTTCGTTTTGTAGAGAAGTGTGGAGCTGCTGTGCGAGCTGCTCCACATATTCGGCGCCGGCATTGTGGCGAGTCTTTTCGTATTGAGTGCCAGGGTTTCCTAGTCCAACAATTAAACGAATTGGCTCACTCATTGCCGGTCGCCTTTGACTGACGGACAGCTATTATTCGCTGCGCTTGCCAGCGATGTTAGCAACCGCTTGGTCGTGATCTTCACCAAGAGTTAATGCAGCGATTTCAACGCCTTCTGGCAATTTGATGTCAGAAAGGTGAACGATTTGACCAACCTGTACATCTTTCATGTCAACTTCAAGGAACTCAGGCAGGTTGTTAGGCGTACATACGATAGTAACCTGATTTGCCATGTGAGTTGCTTTGCCGCCAAGCTTGATGGCTGCACACTTGTTTTCATTGATGAAGTGAAGCGGAACAGACATTTTGATCTTGTCACCATCTTTGATACGCAAGAAATCAGCGTGAAGAATGATGTTTTTTGCTGGGTGGCGTTGAAGGTCTTTAAGTACTGCAAGTTCTTCTTTGCCGTCAACACTCACAGTTAGGACGCTAGAGAAGAATCTTTCGTCTTCAACTTGTTTGATAAGATCGCTGTGTACCAAAGTCAGTGGTTGTGGGTCTTGACCAGCACCAAAAATGATTGCTGGTAAAGTACCCTGTTCACGACGTAGGCGGCGGCTCGCACCTTTCCCTAAGTCTGAACGGCTTTGGGCGTTAATTGTAAATTTAGACATTGTTGTCTTCCTTTCATTAATAGGTCAGTGCTTGCGACCAGCGACTGACTTTGTTAACCCCATGAGGGGCGATAACAGTGAATGCTTAGTTCAAGAAACGTTTTCTGCTAAGAAGCCGTTACTTAAAGGAACATCGCACTGATAGATTCTTCATTGCATACGCGGCGAATGGACTCAGCTAGCACGTCAGCAATAGTTAGCTGGCGAACACAGTCGCATGCTTGGATTTCTGGGCTCAACGGGATGGTGTCAGTGACAACGAGCTCATCCAAGTTAGAGCTTTTTAAATTTTGTAGGGCTTTGCCCGATAGAATCGGGTGAGTAGCATAAGCAACAACGCGTGCAGCGCCGTGATCCTTAAGTGCGTCAGCCGCTTTGCAAAGCGTGCCTGCGGTATCGCACATATCATCAACCAAGATGCAGGTGCGGTCAGAAACATCACCGATAATGTGCATGACTTGGGATTCGTTGGCCTTTTCGCGACGCTTATCAATGATGGCAAGGTCAGTATTTAACTGTTTAGCCACAGCGCGAGCGCGAACTACCCCACCAACATCAGGAGATACAACGATAGGGTTGCTGTAGTTTTGTTTTGCGATTTCTTCAAGAAGGACTGGGGATCCGTAGACGTTATCCACAGGAATATCAAAGAAGCCTTGGATTTGGTCGGCGTGAAGATCAACCGTTAGTACGCGGTCGATACCGACAGCAGACATCATGCCTGCAGCTACTTTTGCGCTAATAGGCACACGTGCTGAGCGTGGGCGACGATCTTGACGCGCATAACCGAAATAAGGAACGACTGCTGTGATACGTGTCGCAGAGGCGCGGCGCAGTGCGTCGGCCATTAAAATCAGTTCCATCAAATGGTCGTTAGTGGGTGCGCAAGTTGGTTGAATGATGAAGACATCTTTACCACGAACGTTTTCATTCAACTCAATAGCAATTTCGCCATCACTAAAACGGCCAATCGTTGCGTTACCGAGGGATATGCAAAGCTTTTTAACTACCTGGTTTGCTAATTCAGGATTAGCGGTACCAGAAAAGACCATGAGCTTAGACACGTGGCATACCTTTGATAATGGGTGTAACGGTTAAAAAAGATGGCTGGGGTAGCAGGATTCGAACCTGCGCATGACGGGATCAAAACCCGTTGCCTTACCGCTTGGCGATACCCCAACAATTACACCGGAACGCAAGTTGCACCGGGTCGAAAAAATCGAGGCGGGTATTCTCGTTGAAGAGCGTGAATAAGTCAAACATTCGAACGTTAGTTTTACTGGGGATTAGTGCGATGGTTTTTCAAAATCCCACTGTTTAATGAGTAGGGTTACTTGGATGTTGTCGCCATAGTACAGCTGCATTTTACGCGGCCAATCGGTGTCCGCTAAGTGGTGGTAGCTCTGGTAATCGATAACCCATTGGTTTTGCTGTAATTGTGACAGTCTTTCTTGGTTATCTAGGGCGTGGCTAAAACCCGAGTTAGGGGAAGGGATACCCTTAGCCCAATAATTCAAATTGCTGATTGGTAATGACCAGCCGAGTCGTTGTTCCATTAGTTGTTCTGGGGAGGATGCGTAAAAGCGACCTTCGCCACTAATGTCCATTTCAACACCCTGAGTTGAACCTGTAATAGTGACGGCACCACTGCCTAAGGGGCCAGTGATGAAAATTCGATAATGATCTCCCTGCTGTTGCCATTGCAACGTGGCGCTATTGCGTTTGCCGTCTTGACGAATCGCTACTTTACCCTGTGCGTGGAAATTGTTTTGTAAGGCGACGTAAGTTTTGTGATCAGACCATGTGCTTTTTATAGCATTGCTTTTTGACAGCTCTGATTGTGGTGTTGTGCTACAGGCGGACAGGATCAGAGAAGCGCATGCGATCATGAGAAATCGAAAATAAGTCATGTTATTGGCCGGCTTGAGCGCGAGATTCCACAAGCAACTTGTGATCTGGGTTGTCTTTTAATGCTGTATCCCAGACGTTTAATGCAGAGGCTTTATCACCGAGTTTCCAGTAGACAGTTCCTAGGTGTGCGGCTATTTCCGGGTCAGGGAAGATGTCATGGGCTTTTTTCAGAAACGCTAAGGCCGCGGCATAGTCGCCCAAGTTATGAAGTACCCAGCCCATGCTGTCTAGAATCGCGGGGTCCTCTGGTTTTAGTGCTAATGCTTTGCTAATAAGTTGCTTGGCCTCTTCGTGACGGTCGGTGCGTTCTGTCAGTGTGTAACCTAAAGCGTTAAGTGCTGTTGCGTTATCGGGGTGTGACTGCAACAGCTTTTTCAAGTCAGCTTCCATCGCTGTTAGCTTGTTGAACTGTTCCCACAACATGGCGCGAGTATAAAGTAGGCGCATATCCGTGGGGTGTTCTTCCAGTGCTTGATTCAATAAGGCTAGGGCAGGTTTGTTGAGCTCGTGCTCAGTCAGCCAGTTACTCTCCATGCTGTAAAGTAACGGTGCGTAATCCGGAGTGCGTTGCCGAGCAAGAGCAAAAATCTCAGCGAGTTGTTGTTGATCTGTCGAGCGATGAAGAATATTGCCGATCTCGGTGTAGCTGCTGATGAAAAAACGAGAGTCATCAACGTTAGCATAATATTCGATAGCCTGTTGTTTGTTGCCACGCAGTTGAGCGATTCGGCCTTGATAGAAGCGCAAGGCGCCATTGAAACCAATGATGTCTTCAACTTGGCTGAGGTAACGTTCGCTTAGGTCTAGTCTTTCGTGTTCGAGCATCAGTAAACCTAAGTGATAGAGCAGGTTTTCATCATTCGGGTTGGCGCGAGCTAAGATATCTGCTTGTTTCTCGGCTTCAGGGTACTGGTCAGTTTCTAGTAGAAGTCGAGTGTAGAGAGTGCGAAATTGCTTGTGGTCTTTTTTGTTTAACTGTTCACGAAGGTGTCCAATTGCTGTGTCGATGTGTCCGAGCCTGGCGTGTAAGTCGGCTTCAAGAAGAATCGCACGATCGTAACTGGGTGCGTTAAATAGCGCTTTTTTGGTAAGAGTAAGTGCCTGATCATAGGCTTTCTCATGAGTTAATAATGAAGCTTTGGCATAGAGGAAGTAAGGGTTTTCTGGTTCTTTTTCGAGTAAATCATCGAATAAGGATAAATAGGTTTGACGCTCTTTATCGGACATTGCTTGCCCGCGACTAGCTAGTGTGTCGATAACTTCTATGCTGTTGAGCTGAAGTGACTTTTCTAACAAGGGTGCGGCGTTTTTAACATCGCCTTGGCGGATTAACTCTTTAGTTGCCAGCGTAAAAGGAATGGGGTTGTTTGGTTCAACTTCTACCCAAATTAAAGATGCCTCTAGTAGCTTCTCGCTATCTTGTAAGCTATTGGCTAACTCAACTGCTCGGGTAATCACACCAATGTCTTTGGTTTTATGGGCTTCTTGCAGATAGTTGTGCAGAGTGACTCGTGGGAGCCCTCGTTGGTTGGCTAGTTCAGCGACCAGTAAGCCATAGAGTGTTGACGCTTCAAAGCTACCTTTCTCGGCAGGCAATGTTGTAGCCTTTTCTGCGGGCAATGTTGAGGCTATTGAGGCAGGTTCTGATTCTGGCGCTGGTTGAGAAGGTGTTTGTGCGCAACCAGTGATGAGTGCAGTCAGAAGAATAAATGCGCTTAGCTGTCCATTTCTGATCATAGAAATTTTCAGAACTCCGATATAAGGCGGTCAATAATTTCGATGGTAGTGACTGCCGTAAGCCTAACTCGGCTTGTGGTTTTCTGCCATGCATTTTCGATGAATGGCAGTTTTTGCATAATCAATAGGCAGCATTTTTTTAATATTGTTCAATTGAATGTATCATTACGCGCTGATCAGGTTGGAGATGCATACACCCTATGGCGCTGTTAGCCCTCGGTATTAATCACAAGACGGCTTCTGTTGAGGTGCGGGAAACTGTTGCCTTTGCACCCGCGCAGATTGAAACCGCACTCGCAGAAGCGGGGCGGATGCAGGGTGTCGATGAGATAGCTATCCTGTCGACCTGCAACCGCACTGAAATCTATTGCGCGTGCCAAGACACTCAAGCAGAGAGTCTTTTGCAATGGCTGAGCGAGTATCATCGTGTTGATCTACAAGAGCTTAAGCGCTCTATTTATCTTCACAGTGATGAAGAAGCTGTGCGCCACATTATGCGAGTAGCCAGCGGTTTAGACTCGTTAGTGCTTGGCGAACCGCAGATTCTTGGTCAGCTTAAGACCAGCTATTTACAAGCGCAATCCGCGAAAACGGCGCACGCTGAACTGAATCGACTCTTTCAACAAGCGTTTACCACTGCAAAGGATATTCGTACTCAAACGGCCATTGGTCAAAACCCCGTTTCCGTTGCATATGCGGCGGTGAGCTTAGCGCAGCGGATTTTCGCTGATTTATCGTCAAGCCGTGCACTGTTGATTGGTGCTGGTGAAACCATTGAGTTAGTCGCACGGCACTTGGTGGCAACCGGCGTTAAAGATGTTGTGGTGGCAAACCGGACGTTGGCTCGTGCAGAACAGTTGGCGAACCAATTTGGTGGTCGCTCTGTTGTGCTAGAGGATATTCCTGATGTGTTGGCTGATGCTGATATTGTTATTTCATCAACGGCAAGTCCATTGCCGATTGTTGGTAAGGGTACCGTGGAACGGGCGTTGAAAAAGCGTAAACACAGTCCTATTTTTATGGTGGATATTGCCGTTCCCCGAGATATTGAAGAAGAGGTTGGCGAACTAGCCGATGTGTATCTTTACACCGTTGATGATTTGCAGGATGTCATTGAAGAAAACCGTAAATCCCGTGAGTCGGCCGCAGAAGAGGCTGAAGTATTAATTGAGGCGGGAACGCACCTGTTTATGGAGCGGGTAAGAGAGCTAGACGCGGTGGAAACACTCAAAGCGCTCCGCCACAAAGCAGAAGCAACGCGTGACCTCGAAATACAACGCGCGAAAAAATTACTAGAAAAAGGTCGAGACCCCGAAGAGGTGCTATACCTTTTGGCACGTGGCCTGACCAATAAGCTACTACATAAACCAACAGTTCAAATGAAAAAAGCCTCGGCGGAAGGTCGCCCAGACGTGCTAGGTATTACTCATGAACTGTTTGACTTAACTCCCGAAGACTTTAAAGACACGCCTTAATGAAAGCATCCATTGTTACTAAATTAGATACCCTGAAAGACCGTTATGAAGAACTCGGCGTGTTGCTCGGTGAGGCTGAAGTCATCAGCGATCAAAACCGTTTTCGTGCTTACTCCAAAGAGTATGCCGAGCTTGAACCTGTAGTTGAAAGCTACGGAAGCTATCTGCAAGTTCTCGAAAATATCGAAGAAGCCGAATTGATGCAGCAGGAATCTGATCCTGAAATGCGTGAAATGGCAGACGAAGAATTAAAAATTGCTAAAGCTGAACAAGAAACGCTAGAGCTAGAGTTGCAAAAGCTCTTACTGCCGAAAGACCCCAATGATGGCAATAATACGTTCTTAGAAATCCGTGCAGGGACGGGGGGTGATGAAGCCGCTATTTTTGCGGGTGATTTGTTTCGAATGTATTCCAAATATGCAGAGAACCAAGGCTGGCGAATTGAAATCATCAGCGAAAGCTTGGGTGATCATGGCGGTTATAAAGAAATTATTACCCGTGTCGTAGGTCAGGATGTTTATTCAAAACTCAAGTTTGAATCCGGCGCCCACCGTGTTCAACGGGTGCCAGAAACGGAATCGCAAGGCCGTATTCATACCTCCGCTTGTACTGTGGCGGTGATGCCTGAAGTTGAGATGACAGATGATATTGATATCAATAAAGCCGACCTTCGGGTTGATACCTTCCGTGCCTCGGGTGCTGGTGGTCAGCACGTGAACAAAACCGATTCTGCGATTCGTTTAACGCACATTCCAACAGGTATTGTGGTTGAGTGTCAGGAAGAACGCTCGCAGCATAAGAACCGCGCGAAAGCTATGTCGTTGCTGGCGTCTCGTATATTGGCAGGTATTCAAGAGAAAGAAGCCGCAAAACAAGCGGATGCTCGTAAAAGTCTGGTTGGTAGCGGTGATCGCTCAGAACGTATTCGTACCTATAACTACCCACAGGGCCGTGTTACCGACCATCGCATTAACCTCACCTTGTATAAATTGGCAGAAGTCATGGAAGGTCAAGCCAATGCCATTATTGACCCACTGATTAACGAGTTCCAAGCTGAGCAATTGGCGGCGATGGCAGACTGATTACTTTGATGACATCGACAATTGTGAAACAGTTGGCGCGCGCTGTTGAGCTCGAACCTACCAGTGACTCTGCGCGACTGGATGTTGAGTTGCTTTTAGCTGACGCGCTGGGTAAAGACCGAACTTACCTTTACACGTGGCCCGAAAAACAACTCAATGACGATGAGTTATTGGCGTTTCAGCAGCATCTGACGCGTCGCCTGAATGGTGAGCCGGTCGCTTATATTCTTGGCTATCAGGATTTTTGGTCATTACGCCTTCGTGTCTCGCCGGCGACATTGATTCCCCGCCCCGAGACGGAACTCATTGTAGAAGCAGCGTTAGCGCTTATTGATGCAGAAGATGCGCTGGTTGCTGATCTGGGTACGGGTACCGGTGCGATTGCGCTAGCGTTGGCGACCGAAAAGCCGCGCTGGACAATTAAGGCCATCGATAAAGTCGATGAAGCTGTTCTTTTGGCGGAATCGAATCGAGCTGCGCTTGAGCTGAGTAATGTTGAAGTGCTGCAAGGGAGTTGGTGCGAACCGTTAATGGGTATGAAGTTTGATTTATTAGCGTCTAACCCTCCGTATATTGACTCAAACGATGAGCATTTATCTCAAGGCGATGTACGCTTTGAGCCGAACAGTGCCTTGGTGGCGGAGAAACAAGGCTTGGCGGATATCGAAACCATCGTGGTGCAGGCAGCACAGTGTTTAAAGGCCGAAGGGTGGCTGCTTTTGGAACATGGTTATCAGCAGGCACATGAAGTGCGCCAATTGTTGCTCCGTAGTGGTTATCAGTCTGTTTCAAGTCAGCGTGATTTGGCAGGTCATGAGCGACTAACATTAGGCCAATGGTTAAACTAGCTTTCGGCTTTTATTCCTTGCCATTCTTGTTCAATGCTACACTCGCGCTGTTAATGTAGAGGTTATTCCATGAACGATGAGCAGTTGCTCAGATACAGTCGACAGATTATGTTGCCTGAGATTGATATTGATGGTCAGGAAGCGTTACTGAACGCTCGTGTACTTATTGTTGGTCTTGGTGGGTTAGGCTCGCCAGTGGCGTTGTATCTGGCTGCGGCAGGCGTTGGTCATCTCGTCTTAGCTGATTTTGATGAAGTTGATATTTCTAACCTACAGCGTCAGATTGCGCATCAGCAAACCGATGTAGGGCGTCTGAAAGTGGCCTCTGCGGCTGATAGTATTGCTGCGCTGAATGATGGCATTCGGGTTACTCAAATCACCACTGCTTTAGCGGGTGACGAGTTACTTGAACAGGCACATCTGGCGGATGCAGTGGTTGATTGTACGGATAATTTTTCTATTCGTTTTGCATTGAATGAAGCCTGTGTGAAAACTAAAACGCCGCTCATTTCAGGGGCTGCAATTCGTCTTGAAGGCCAAGTGTCAGTCTATGATTCGAGAAACCTAGAAAGCCCTTGCTATCGGTGCTTATATCAAGAAGGTGAAGACGCTGAGATGACCTGTTCTGAAACCGGTGTCATTGCGCCGTTGGTTGGAATGATAGGCACGACGCAAGCGCTTGAAACGTTGAAAGTACTCACTGGATTTGGGCGACCATTGGTGGGGAGATTGCTTATATTGGATGCAAAAAATTTAGAATGGCGCACAATGAAACTCAAGCGCGATCCTCGTTGTCCAGTGTGTAGTGCCTCATCAAAATCTTAACATATGTCTTAATTATTCTGCTTAGTGCAGCAAGGGATAGAAAATGCATCTGCAATACGATGACGACTTGCTTCGAAATGTGCTTAAAAGTACTAAAACTATAGCGCTAGTGGGTGCTAGCGCTAACCCAGACCGTCCCAGTCATTATGTGATGGCATACATGCAAGCACGGGGTTATAAAGTGATCCCTGTTAACCCGACTATTGCTGGCCGTGAGCTACTAAACGAGCATGTCTATGCTAGTTTGAGTGACATACCTGATGATATCGATGTGGATATGGTCGAAATCTTTCGTCGATCAGACCAAACCCCAGGAATTTGTAAAGAGGCGGTTAAAATAGGCGCGAAGTATATTTGGATGCAGGTTGGCGTGGTTAATGGTGAGGCAGCTCGTTACGCCTCCCATGCAGGTTTGACTGTGATCATGGACCGCTGCCCTAAAATTGATATCCCACGTTTGGGATTGGCGTAATCAAGAGGAAAGAAAAATGCCTTTATTGGATAGCTTTACCGTAGATCATACAAAAATGAATGCGCCGGCAGTTCGTGTTGCGAAAACCATGAGTACGCCAAGCGGCGACACGATTACCGTGTTTGACTTACGTTTCACCAAGCCGAACGAAGCGTTATTAAGCGAAAAAGGGATTCACACGCTTGAGCACTTGTTTGCAGGCTTTATTCGTAATCATTTGAACAGTGATAGCGTTGAAATTATTGACGTATCCCCAATGGGGTGTCGTACGGGTTTTTACATGAGCTTAATTGGTCAGCCAAGTGAGCAGCAAGTGGCTGATGCATGGCTAGCCGCGATGAATGATGTGGCTAACGTTGAGCGTCAAGAAGACATTCCAGAGTTGAATCTTTATCAGTGTGGTACCTATGAAATGCACTCATTGGATGAAGCTAAAACCATTGCTAAAGCGATTACAGATCAAGGTGTTGGGGTGAATCTGAACACTGAGCTTAAATTGGACCCACAGTTTTTAGCTGAACATTCTTAATTTTCTTAACAATAAAAAAAGCGCCTTAAGGCGCTTTTTTTATGGCTGTATGAGGTCTAATAAAGAGGCTTTAGCGATCAGATAATGATTCGCTGATTTTTTTATCAGTGTTGTATTGGCTAAGGGCGTAAACCGACCAAATGGCAGCGGGAATCCAGCCAATTAATGTGATTTGTAAAATGAGGCAGATAATCCCTGAAATTGGGCGGCCAATGGTGAAAAATTGTAACCAAGGCAGCAATAGTGCAAGCAATAAACGCATATGTAATCTCCTTTTTCAGTCAGTTTAGCGGCTTGTGGTTGTTGAGTTCAAGTGTTACTAGGATCTCTACAATCGCGCTAGTTTAGATAGCCGCTGAGTAGTGTCCCCATACCCACTAAGCTGGTTGCAATGAGTACAGCGCCCAATACGCGATAGAATAAAACAGTATCTGCCTGTAGCATTAATCGATGAAAACGCATCCCGATGATATGGCCGATAGTGGCGCAGGGTAAAAGCCATAACTGATGAACTAATTGTAAATCGACGCCTGCAATTAAAAAGCTTCCCATCTTGATGCAGACCAAAATAAACCACAGCGAAAATAGCGTATCTCTGAGCTGCTCTTTAGCTACGTGTGAGCTGAATACGGCCACTAAAAGTGGTGCGCCGATTAACGAGGTGCCGCTGACGTAGCCTCCTAGGGCGAGGAAGATGCGATCAACCCAAGGGTGTTTACTGATGAAGGGTTTGTTTAACACATACCCTAGTGCGTAAATGAGAACGATGAAAAATATGATCACGCTCATTAAGTCAGCGGGTAGGGTCAGTAGCCCAAACACCCCGATTAATTTGGGGATGATCATGAACTTGAACGCTTTGCGCAAATACCCCCAGTCTGTTTGGGACTGATGAAGGCGTAATGGTTCGTTACCTTTACTAGCCACCCAAGCGACAACCCCTTTTCCGTAGGTTATCCACAGCGAAAAAATCAACAGATGGATGGCAATAGGGGGTAAAAACACCAAGGGATCATTTACGACGAGTAACAAAAACGGTAAAGACAATACGGCGCCGCCAAAGCCAAGGCCTGAACGAACAAAACCGCTCCAAATAAAAATCAAAGCGATAAGTAAATATTGCTCAATGGAAAGTCCCGTCATGCTGCGTAGTGTGCCTTAGGTTTAACCTGGTAATTATTGCGCGATGATGGACTCAAAACCTTCAAATTCAGGATGACCGATGTAGATAGGTTTGCGTTGCCCCGCGTTAGCGTGAGCTTTGCGAAATTGCTCGGATTTTGTCCATGCTTCAAAGGCGGCTTTGTCTTCCCAGGTGCTGTGGCTGGCGTAGAGGCTATAGTCTTCGAATTTAGGGCCTTGCAGTAGATGGAAGTTTTTAAAGCCGGGTACGGTCTCTAAAAAGGTCTCTCGTTCTTTCCAAATGGTTTCGAACTCATCTTCGTGACCGGGAATGATTTTGAATCGATTCATTGCAATAAACATGTGAACTCCTGTAGAAAATTAGCGCAGTGTTTGTTCTGCAGCTTTACTTAAATGGCCAGCAGTTTGAGTACAAAGATACCTGTGCTTAACGTAACAATAGACAGTAATGTTGATAGAGCCACTGCATTGGCTGCGAGGTTTGCGTTACCGCCAATGTTCTTCACCATGACAAATCCTGAGGCGGCTGATGGGCAGCCGAAGAAAATAAATAACACCGCCAGTTCCGTTGCGTTAAAACCAATTAACCATGCGCCAAAGGTTAATAAAAGAGGCTGCCACACTATTTTTATCAGGGTTGAGTGAAGAGCCAGGGTTGAGCTGTTTCTAAGGTAGCGGTGATCCAGTGATGCGCCAATACTTAGCAGTGCTAGCGGTAAGGTCATGTTAGAGAAATAACTCCCCGTTTTCTCTAACAAACTCGGCATGTTTCCATCGAAATAAGAAAAGGGTAGCGCGAAGATAACGGCCAGCATCAATGGGTTGGTGAAGATGGATTTAGCGATAGCAGTCAAGCGCATGTCGCCTTTGAGTGGTAGCGTAAGAAAAACGACTGACATGAGATTGTACAAAGGAATGGTAATGGCTAACACCAATGAACCAGTAGCAATGCCGGTATCGCCATACATGTTATGAATGATGGCTAAGCCAATGATTGCAAAGTTGCTGCGAAAACTGCTCTGGGCGAATACGCCTTGATCTTCTGGTGATTTGATCCATTTTCGGGCGATAAGAAAGAATACGGTTCCGGCGGCAACAGTAGAAACCGCGACGTAAGACAGCTTGCCCACACTGATTAGCTGGCTTAAATCAACAGTCGCAACGTTAAGAAAGATAAGTAGTGGTAGCGCTACGGTGAAAACAAGCTTAGCGCTTTGGTCGACAAACTCTTTTCCAATGACTTTTGTGGCGCGGAGAATGTAACCACAAGTGAGAAGAAAGAAAATAGGGAGTACGATTTGGCCTGTTTCAGCCAGCGTTTGTAGGTAGATATTCACGAATTTTCAGCGTTGATAAATGGGTTGGACAGTTTACCTTAGTTTCTCTTTTAAGATTAGCGATTCATCACTTCAAGGGGGTAAGGTTGGTTGTTCTTTATCCAATTGTGTCTTTTTCCTGATTTTTCCTTGTGAGTCTGTTGACACCAGAACTGAATCGGGTAATATGCCGCGTCTCTGCGGAGGGGTGGCTGAGTGGCCGAAAGCACCGGTCTTGAAAACCGGCGAAGGTTAATAGCCTTCCAAGAGTTCGAATCTCTTCTCCTCCGCCATTTTTTTGATGTAGATCCTCGATAGCTCAGTTGGTAGAGCAGTAGACTGTTAATCTATTGGTCACAGGTTCGAGTCCTGTTCGAGGAGCCATCAAATTTGGTGCCTGGTTTGTAAACACTCTAGTGAGTGAAAACTAAAGGTCAGAGAAAACGCGATAGACAGCATCGCGACAGGAATACGGTAAGGGTCGTTAGCTCAGTTGGTAGAGCAGTTGGCTTTTAACCAATTGGTCACAGGTTCGAATCCTGTACGACCCACCATCCGTATCCC